>NZ_JAKKRK010000002.1:0-206298 GCF_025654545.1 Shewanella sp. SM20
GAGTCGCCGCGGGAATTGTTGGGATAACGCACCAATGGAGCGTTTCTTTAGAAGTTTGAAATCTGAGTGGATACCCGCCAATGGTTATGGGAATTTTACAGAAGCAGATAAAGAGATCACAAATTACATCACTGGATATTACAGTGAGACCAGACCCCATCAATATAATGGTGGGTTAACGCCAAATGAGTCAGAACGTTTATATTGGAATGACTCTAAAATCGTGGCCAATTTTACTTGACCACTACACTAGTCAAAAAGTTTTGTCATGAGAGTTCTGGTTTCATCAATAAAGGCACAGAAGTTACGATATAGTTTATTAGAATCCAATAGAAACATCATTTTCTGATTGCTATAGCAAGCTTTCTCTGCTTATCTGAATAGGGTTCGTTGCTTAAGTTAGTAATGATTCTGGCTTAAAAATAAATTGAGATAATAAGCATTAGCAAGAAACGATAATAGATACAGAAATGGTTTTTTTATCTATATCAGATGGCAAGTTAAGCCTCTTTTTACCATGAGGATTATGGTTGGTGTATCATTTTAATATTATCAACTTGTGCGGCTAGTCTAAGATATTGATGTCAGGAATGTGCTGCTGTTTTTCAGCTTTTATGATGAATAACATTGTTTGAAAGAGGTCTATATTGTGAGGTTAATTTTATATGTAGTAGTCTTAAGTCAATAATCGGAACGATTAAATAATCCATCAGTTTATTTTACACTAAGTGATTTTGTATTGGGGATTTAGTGTTTTTAGGTTTATATAAAATGAATTTGCGTTGAATAGTACGGGAAAGTTAACTAAATAACTTTGGGGAAATGATTAATCGCTCAACTAAAACTGAGCGATTAATCATATTAACGAAAAAATATTATTGTTTTAAAAATTAACTTTGGATATTAATCGTTACTTTCTCGATGACGATAGGTTCACGGGGCACGTCTTCGTGGCCAGCGACCGTGGAGGTTTTGACTTTCTCAATTTGCTGGATAATGTCCATTCCCGCCGTAACCTTACCAAATACCGCGTAGCCCCAACCGTTATTGGTGGTGGCAGTATGGTCTAAAAAGTCATTATTGGCTGTGTTGATGAAGAATTGCGCGGTGGCCGAGTGAGGCGCATCGGTGCGAGCCATAGCGATTGTGCCTATGGTGTTACTTAGGCCTTTGTTGGCTTCGTTAACGATAGGCTCGTGGGTTGGTTTTTCCTTCATTTTTGCGGTAAACCCGCCGCCTTGGATCATAAAGCCTTTGATCACTCGGTGAAAAATCGTGTGTTCAAAGAAGCCTTCTTCACAATAGCGGACAAAGTTTTTTGAACTGACAGGCGCATGTTCAAAATCGAGTTCTATAGTGATGTCGCCTAGATTGGTGCTAAATGTAATCATGCTAATATCTTCTATCTTAATGAGTTTTTATATCTAATAAGTCACGACTTGTACTGAGTTATTACTTAGTTTTAGGGCCGCTATTCCACGGATTAAAGGGCGCGCTGCGACCTGTTGTCTCGTTACCATTGTCAGTCTGAATAGATTGCGGCCGTGTTACATTGGCTTTAACCTCTGGCTTTGATTTCGCGCTGCGATGCTTTTTCGCATGGGCGGTTTCAAAGGAGCCTTCTTTCGCGGGGCGCGAGGATCTGGCCTCAGGTGCCCGGGCTTTAAAGGTTTTTGGCGTAGTATTTTTGGGCACAAAATCGAGAATAGACACAGGCACTTCTTTGTTCGGCACAAAGCCTTCAATTTCTTTACGCACTATGAGGTGACCTAGACGCCGCTCGATAGCACATAGATTCCTAAAATCATCTTTAGAAACAAAGGAGATGGCTTCGCCGCAGGCGCCTGCACGACCGGTTCGGCCAATACGGTGAATATAATCATCGGCTTCATCAGGCAAATCATAATTGACCACACGGGTGAGGGCGTCGATATCGATACCGCGGGAAGCAACGCCAGTCGCGACTAAAAAGCGTAGTTTGCCAGATTTGAAATCCACTAATAATTGCTCGCGTACCGCTTGGCTGCGACCGCTGTGAATGGCTTCGGCGGCAATGCCACGTTTTTCGAGTTGGCTAACCAGTTTGGCGGCGCCTTGTTTCGTCTGGATAAAGATCAGTGCCTGTTCCCACGCTTGTTCAGTGATGAGTTTGCTTAACAGGGCCGACTTTTTATCTTTATCGACAGTGATCAACCATTGGTCGATTTGCGGTGCATTTGCGCTGTCGCGGGCAATTTCAATTTCGACAGGGTTTTCAACCGCTGTTTTCGCTAAAAAGCGCACTTGCTTAGATAAGGTTGCCGAAAACAACAGATTTTGGCGTTCTGTTGGCAGACGTTCGATGATCTTATTGATGTCTTCGATAAATCCCATATCGAGCATTCTATCGGCTTCATCTAGGACTAATACCGAGATTTCATCGAAATGAATCGCTCTTTGGGTGTACATATCGAGCAATCTACCGGGTGTTGCCACCAGAATATCGACGCCTTCAATAAGACGCTGTTTCTGCGGTGTGGCATCCACGCCACCATACATGGCCATAGACGTCAGCGGCAGGTATTTTGCGTACTTGGCAATATTGTCTTCTACCTGAACGGCCAATTCGCGGGTTGGCGTTAAGATTAATGCACGAACGCGTTTAGCACGGATTTTCGGCATGTCGGCGAACATTTGCAGTATT
Source organism: Shewanella sp. SM20 (assembly GCF_025654545.1). Lineage (NCBI taxonomy): Bacteria > Pseudomonadati > Pseudomonadota > Gammaproteobacteria > Alteromonadales > Shewanellaceae > Shewanella > Shewanella sp. SM20. The sequence continues at coordinate 2,684 of NZ_JAKKRK010000002.1, forward strand.
GGCAACACAAAACTGGCGGTTTTACCTGTACCTGTTTGCGCGCCAGCAAGCAGGTTTTTGCCTTTCAAGATCACCGGAATGGCTTTTTCTTGGATCGGAGTAGGTTGTGAATAGCCGAGCTCAGTGATGGCTCTTAAAATCGGATCGCTTAATCCAAGTTTGGAAAATGGCATTGAATGTCTCAGGTAAAGGGTCAGGTCAATAATGTATAAGCAAACTGTTACGCTAAAGCATGAACAGTGAAGCAGGGCGATATTATAGCAGGAGGTGAAACAGAATAGGCGATTATCATTATTTGTGTGTGTTTGGTAAAGAGGGGCTTATACGTCGAATAGGCGAATGATAGGCGGTAAAATATTGAGAACTTACAATTTTGTAACCGGGCATGTATTCATGGCTAACATAGCTGCAATTATTGGGGCAATATGATTAACTGAGGTAATTTTTGTATGCCTGATAAATCTTAACAAAGGACCCATAATAATGAAAAAAAACGCTATTTCCCTTGCGATAGTGCTATCGCTGGCCAGCCTTGCTGGTTGTCAATCCCATACGAGTCAAACTGCGCCCGTAGTCGCACCTGAAGTTAAAGCCCACTCATTTGAGCAATTTTCAGCATCCTTTATTGATTCATTGTGGGAATTATCACCGACTTGGGCCTTATACAGTGGCAAGCATGTTAACGATGGTTACCTTGAAATCCCCGATGCAGCAGGTCGAGCAAAGACCTTAGCGTTTGTGAAAGCGCAGCAAGCGCAATTGACTCAGTTCGAGCAAAAGTCGCTAACGCCGAATGAGCTGATTGATTACCATCTGATCGACAATTTACTCGGTAGCATGGCATGGGAAATTGACAGTTTTAAATCCTGGCAGTGGGATCCTTCAAGCTACAACGTATCGGGCGGTTTTGCCCAAATCATCAATGAAAATTTCGCTCCATTAGATGACAGATTACGTTCGGTATTAGCGCGTTTAGAAAATGTGCCAGCTTATTATGCTGCCGCGCAGGCGAACATTAGCAAACCAACATTGGAGCACACTGAGTTAGCAGTGCTGCAGAATCAAGGTGCATTTTCGGTTTTTTCCGATGACTTATTAAAACAGGTCGCGGACTCTGGTTTGACTGATGCGGAAAAAGCGTTATTTAAAACGCGTTTCGATACGGCAACTGCCGCGATTAACGGCCATATCGCTTGGTTAGACAAATTAGTGGTTCAACTTAAAAAAGATGGGGCACGTAGTTTTAGAATTGGCGAGGCGTTATATGAGCAAAAATTTGCCTTTGATATCCAAGCGGGGATGACGGCGAAACAGCTATATCAAAAAGCCGTAGCCGATAAAGATCGTGTTCAAGGAGAAATGGCTAAAATTACCGATAAGTTATGGCCTAAATATTTTACTACGCCAAAGCCTTCTGACAGTAAGCTCGCCATTCGCCAATTAATCGATAAATTATCGACTCAGCATGTTCAGCGCGATGAATTCGTGAATGAAGTGCGTAAGCAAATTCCAGAGCTGATTGAATTTGTAAATAAGAAAAAACTAGTCACATTGGATCCTAAAAAGCCACTCGTTGTCCGTGAAACGCCCGAATATATGCGTGGTTATGCCGGTGCATCAATTAGTGCGCCTGGACCCTATGAGAAGTCAGGCAATACTTATTATAACGTGACGCCACTCGATGGCATGAGTGATGAGTCTGCCGAGAGTTACTTACGTGAATATAATCACTGGATCCTGCAAATCCTCAATATTCATGAAGCCATCCCAGGGCACTACACTCAACTCGTTTACTCTAATCAATCTCCGAGTTTAGTGAAAAGTTTATTTGGTAATGGTGCTATGGTCGAAGGTTGGGCGGTTTATACCGAGCGTATGATGTTAGAAGAAGGCTATGGCAATTTTGAGCCTGAAATGTGGTTGATGTACTACAAGTGGAATTTACGTGTTATCTCTAACACTATTTTAGATTACAGTATTCATGTGAAAGGCATGACCGAAGACCAAGCTATTGCCCTGATGATGAATGAAGCCTTCCAACAGCAAGCTGAAGCTGAAGGCAAGTGGCGCCGTGCGACACTTAGTCAAGTGCAACTGACGAGTTACTATTCAGGTTATAGAGAAATCTATGATTTCCGTGAAGAATACAAAAAATCGCAAGGTAAAGATTTTGACCTTAAAACTTTCCACGAAACATTCTTGAGTTATGGTAGTGCACCAGTGAAATATATTCGCCAATTAATGCAGAGCAAATAAGTTCGCATATTGATATAAATCAGCAGAGCTTAGGCTCTGCTTTTTTATGCCAAATCGCTAGACAGGTATAGTGTGAGCTTAACATAAGTTGGCATTGTTACTTATGAAATGAAATCGTTAACACTGTGCGAATAATGAAAGCCGAAAATTCTGCCATATAACCGAAAAAGTATATATTTCGTTATATGGCATATGCAGATGTTAATTAAACAATTTAACTGCGTGGTGATAGAGCACAATGGCGATAAACTTACTTCTTAGATTTAGATGATGCCATCAGCGCTAATACTTCATCGTAAGAAATGTTAAATTCTCTCGACAAGTTAATGATTTTTGTTTTGTAGGTTTGAATATTCTCTTGCTGAGCTAATTGATGTTTCTTTTCTTCAACTAACTCATTAACGGTTTCTTGTAATATCAATAGTCGACGTAAACTATAGTCGAGAGATTTAATATATTTACCCATTTGTTGCTTGTTACGTGCTTGCTCAAGATCCGTTGAGACTTTCTTATCATATCCATACTCATCAAGAGCTGCGATTGCGCTCTGTAAATCAAGATCAGTTGTCATTTGGTTTTCGCTTTATAACAAAGAGGTGTGGGAACAAATTTATGAAACTTTAAAGAGTGTCATAGGACGTTAACTATCGCAGATTATAATGCTTATGCCAATATACACCAAGCCTTTGCACGTTAAAATGAAATAAAAAATTCCGCTGATTTTTGCTTTGACCTTGTCGGGGTCTACAATTATGAGTAGTCTAAAGTTATAGACTATCATGGAGATTCAAATGCTTGATCTACTACCAGATTTATTCGACCACTATCCGTCTAAATTACAGTTACTTCCCCTTGCATTTAAACCCTTTGGTGGTAAACGGCTCTTCTGGGGCGAGATAGTCACAGTAAAGTGCTTTGAGGATAATTCAAAGGTAAAAGAGATACTTGCACAGGATGGGCATGGAAAAGTGCTCGTTGTCGATGGCGGCGGTTCTCTGCGCCGCGCACTATTAGGTGACCTCATAGCGCAGAGCGCCTTAGATAATGGTTGGCAAGGGATAGTGATTAATGGTTGTGTTCGCGATGTGGCGAGATTAAATACTTTCAGCTTAGGTGTCTTTGCCTTAGGGGCTATGCCGATAAAAACCGAAAAGTTAGGTCAAGGCCAAATTAATGTGGCTGTCGATATGGGGGGCGTGACGGTTAAGCCTGGTATGATGCTCTATGCTGATGAAAATGGTATTGCAGTAAGTGATGAAATGTTGAACTTTGCATTTTTAAATTAACATTTCTAAATGCATTAGTTGCTATAAATTCAAGTTGTTTTTGATAAGGATATTTATATGAAATTCATTAAGTGGCTCTTAGCCTTAATGGTGACGCTCATTCTTTTAGTTACCGTTTATCTCACCGTCTTTTTCGACCCTAATGATTTTAAACCTGAAATAGTCGATGCCGTAAAAAAACAAACGGGTCGTGAATTAGTCATTTCTGACGATTTATTTTGGACATTTTTCCCTGTTATAGGTATTAATTTAGGAGGGGTGTCTTTATCTAACCCTGAAGGCTTTACGCCTAAGGCTATGTTAGAAGTCAAAAAAGCCGTTGCTGAAGTGGCGCTAATGCCGTTGTTTAGTCAGAAAATTGAAATTGCAGAATTGAGTCTCGATGGCGCAACGATCAATTTAGTCACCCGTAAAAATGGCACTAGCAGTTTCGATGGGTTGAGTGGCGATAATAGCCCAAAAACTGCGTCTCCAGCTGCCGCCGAATCCTCATCGAATGCCAAACTTAACGACATTAATATTGGTGGCATTTCTATCACCAATACCCAAATTAATATGATTGACGAAGCTAATAAGCAGACTCAAGTCTTTACCTTAAGTAGCTTCACCCTAGGTGAGTTCTCCTTAGATAAATTTGCGCCTATCGCCTTTGAATTCAGTGCAACTATGCCGGATATGACGATAAGTAGCGAAGCTAAAGGTGAACTAAAACTCAGTCGAGACTTTAAACAACTCGTTATCAATGGGCTGAAAATTGATACTGTGGTGGAAGGTGAGAGTATTCCGAACAAGAAACTCGAAACATCTGTCAGCTTAGCAACTCAAATCGCCCTTGATAAACAGCAATTGTCCGTCGATATTGCGCAGCTTACCGCGGCGAGCATTACCGCTGCGGGTAAAGTAGGTGTTAATTATGGTACGAAAATTCCACAAATTAATGCTGATTTTCAAGTTGGCGATATTGATTTAGATACACTGTTACCTAAAACAGAGGCCACCGCCACCGCTGAACAAGCGCTAGCAGCAAACACTCAGGCAGTTGAGCCTGATCTCTCAGCCCTTAAGCAGCTTGATGTAAAACTCAAGTTGACTGTTAAGTCTATTAAGGTCGCGAATCTGTCGACTCAAAATTGGTTAATGGATGTGGGCATTAAAAATGGCGTGTTAGATCTGACGAAATTGAATGCGGATTTATATCAAGGTCAGTTGCTGGTGAGCGCTCAGGTTGATGCTCGTCAAGCAGTGGCGAGTTATCAATTTGATAAAAAAGTGACGGGCGTACAAATTCGTCCTTTGCTGAAAGATGCGGCGGATGTGGATTTATTGGCCGGTACAGCCAACTTTGATGTGAAGGGGAAAGGTAAGAGTTTGATCCCTGAGCAGTTAAAGAAAAACCTGTTAGCGAATGGTCATTTTGATATTAATGACGGTGCTCTGTACGGGGTAAATATTCCACAGATGATCCGCAGCGCCCAAGCTAAGTTAAAGGGCGACTTATCGCCAGAAACGAAGGCGGAGCGCAAAACTGACTTCTCGAGTCTGACGGGCAGTTTCTCGTTGGATAATGGCGTTGCCACGAATCCAGATCTTGCCTTGTCTTCGCCTTTACTGCGTTTGGATGGTAAAGGCACTGCGAATTTATTGACTGAAGCCTTGGACTACAGACTAACCGCTAGCCTAGTGAATTCATTGAAGGGTCAGGGCGGTAGCGACAAAGATGCGCTGGCTGGAGTTGATATTCCGTTGGCCATTACAGGCACTTTCCAAAAACCTGAATATGCTTTGGATACTAAAGCCTTACTGAATAATCAGCTAAAGGAAGAAACCGACAAAGCTAAGGAAAAATTAAAAGACTCCTTATTGAAAAAACTAGGCGGTTTCTAATGGTTGCTTCAACGCGTTACGCATTACTTGTTTGCGCGAGTGCTTTTGTCGGCTGGCAACTTGTTGGGTGCTCGGCGCCCGAAGCCGCTGATACGAGTCAGTCAACCAAGGGTGAGACTACAACAGCTGCGGCCGTTCAGCCTGAGATTATTCGCGCTGCCGATCTGGCGCTCGATGTTTCTGGGCTTAAAAGCACTCCGACATTAAAGGCTGAACCTGTGATGGCAGAAAAGGCACAAGGCCTGCTTCGCGGTGAATTAACTTTAGAACCTTTTATCGATTTTAAGCAGCCGGTTAAGGCGACATTGACTGTGACAAATCCACAAACCTATGCAGTCGGCCTACGTTATAACTCTGGGATGACGGCGGATTTGTGGTTGGTAACGCAAGAGGGCAAACGTCTGTGGGCTTGGTCGGATGATATGATGTTTACCCAAGCATTACGTGATAGCCAATTGGCGGCAGGGAAAGTGATCACGACTTCATTTAGTATTCCGCCCAAAGCATTTGCAGGAATACCTGCAAATGGTGCTCGCTTAGAAGCGCATTTTGCTGCTAAAGCGTTAGAGTATGATGCCGTTGTTATGGCGCCCGTTGTCTTATTACTGACGATGGAATAACGTCGCCTCTCATAATAGAGAAAGCCCGTAATAGAAAAAGGCAGCAATCCGATAGGGTTGCTGCCTTTTTGTTATCTATGGCTCAATTTTGCTTAGGATTTATAGCACTAATCCGTTCGAACTATGTGCTAGTTTAGTCCTTACGCACTCAACTTAGTTTCATCAACCACTAATTTGATCACTTGGCCTGGTTGTAAATACTGTGATTGCGCTAGGCTATTCCACTCGAGTAGCTCGGCAACAGTTACGTTAAATTTATTGGCGATACGGGCAAGTGAATCACCGGATTTTACCTTGTAACTAACAGTACGAACAGTACGAATTTGCGCGGTTTGCTCAAGCTCCTTTGGTGCTAAGATCACTAACTTCTGACCGTTTTGTAGCTTGATATTCTTAGCCAATTTGTTCCAAGTGCTGAGTTGTTTCACCGTCACTTTATGGGCTTGGGCTATTTCTGAGAGTGTGTCTCCTGAATTAACCTGATAAGCAATTTTTGTTGATTCAACTGCAGCATGTGATTTTTTCGGCAATTGCTGCTTAGTTGACAGGGCATAAAGCTGCTTGTCTTGCGCATCGACAGGAATAATCAAATGCTTGCCTGCGACGATCGTGTTGCTTTTCATGCCGTTTGCGGCGCGAATAGCGGCAACGGTCGTATGGTGCTGCGTAGCAATTTTGCCAATGCTATCGCCAGATTTGATCGTGTAACGTAACCAGCTGATCCTATCTTCGGTTTCTGTTTCAGCAAGCGCTTTTTTAAATTCTTCCGATTTATCAATTGGTAGCACTAAGGTGTGCGGACCAAGTGGTGATGTAGCCCAGCGGTTATAACCTGGGTTGAGTTTTTGTAACTCAAGCGTGGTCATATTGGCAAAACCTGCCGCCATGGCTAAATCAATTTGGCTATCAATATCAACCACTTCAATAGTCGGATTGTTGTCAATTGGCGCTAAAGAAATACCATATTCATCAGCGTGTTTAATGACTTCTGCCAGTGCGAGCAGTTGCGGCACATAGCGCTCCGTCTCTCTGGGCAAATCCAATGACCAAAAATCCGTTTTTAAGCCTTTTTTCTCGTTACGTTTGATTGCATTGAGCACCCGTGATTCACCCGAGTTATAGGCAGCAATAGCATAAAGCCAATTGTTATTGGTTTTATCGTAGAGGTATTCCAGCATATCGAGCGCCGCAGTCGTTGATGCGGGGACATCACGGCGACCGTCATACCACCAGTTCATTTCTAAACCGAAATGACTGGCCATAGGTGTGGTAAATTGCCACAGACCCGATGCCGCGCCAGTCGATGATGCGGATGGATCAAAGGCGCTTTCAATTATGGGTAACAAAGCTATCTCAATAGGAAGATGACGCTTTTCAAGTTCTTCTACAATCATGTACATATAAGGTGCAGCACGTTCCGAGATGATCGCCAGATGCTGTGGATTTTTGATGTACCAATCACGGTATTGATTCACCAATTTTTGATCTGGAACTGGTAACTGCATGCCCTGACGAATTCGCTCCCACACATCGGTAATTTGCGCCGATGGAGCCTCGGTTGCGAGGTAATATTCTGGGACTGTATTTTCGGTTGTGACGGCTTCAACTTCTGTTTGGTTAACGCCATGGTTGTCTAATGTTTGACAGCCTGTGAGTAGGGCAAATCCCCCTACAACAACATAAAGTGATACTCTCATTGAAAACGGTAGTCCTCTGTTAGTGCATCGCTTTTCTTTATAGTAACAGTATGTTTTATATGAAGATAAAGACGACGCAGCGCGCAAAGTTTTCACGCAAAACGAGCCATTCTATGGGATCTTTTCGATCTTGTCCCTTAATTATCGTACATAATGTAAGGCCATTTTTGACTTACATCATCAAAAATGAGAAAAACTGTTTGAATTTCAATCTATAATATTGCTTTTGTGATCAAAAATTATCTTTCCACTGTCTGAGTAAGGTAAAACCGCTGAGTTCGTCTAAATTTGCGTGATTTAGACCGCTAAAATGCTGTTTTATGTTATCGACAATTTCAGTGTCGCTTGGGCGTAAAAAGGGATTGATGGCGCGTTCTAAGGCGATGGTGGAGGGAATAGTCGCTTTGTCTTGGCGACGTAACTGCATCGCGCGTTCGTTATAGTCTTGGAGCTCGCGATTGTTGGGATTGACCGCGAGGGCAAATTTGAGGTTTGAAAGTGTGTACTCATGGGCACAATAAACCCGAGTGTCGGCGGGAAGCTGGGCAAGTTGCTGTAGTGAGTTGAGCATTTGCGCTGGCGTGCCTTCAAATAAGCGTCCGCAGCCGCCGCTAAACAGGGTGTCACCGCAAAATAAGGCATCTTCAACAACGTAGGCTATATGTCCTGCTGTGTGGCCTGGTACATCTAAGACTTGCAGCTCAGCGCTGAGATACTCCAGTGTGAATTTGGGCTTGGCTTTTGCGTGCAGTGGATGTGTGATGCCTTCGATCTTCTCATTATCTGGGCCATAAACCGTGAGTCTATTATGACTATAGGCTTGAAGCGCTGCTACGCCACCCGTATGGTCATTGTGGTGGTGGGTCAGTAAAATACCCGCTAGCGTGAGTTGATTGGCTTGCAGGTAGTCAATGACCACAATTGCATCGCCGGGATCGACAACATAAACCTGAGTATGGGGCTCTTGTTGTAACACCCAGATATAATTGTCATTAAAGGCTTTGATCGCTGTTATAGTGAGCATAGAACTGCCTATGTCTGTATTTCAATTTGAAGATAAAGGTATTATCCATGAGTGAACGGCCCTTGGCGATCTTTGCCGCTTTTGCCCTGTGGCAGAATGTTGGTCATCTTTGACCCCATTGGATACTTGTCTACCCAACTAACGGAGGAACTCTGTGTCGCATTTTAGTACTGAGCTCAAGCCCGAACAATGGAGTGACCTACCCAATGGTGAGGCACTACAGCAAGCCGTAGCTAAACAGCTTGAAGATTGGTGGCCAAGAGTCTTTGGTTATCATTTATTAAAGTTAGGGCCTTTGAGTGCCGAATTGTCGAGCATGGCATCGTCAGTCGCCCATCATTTTTCACTCTCGCCATCTAAAGGGGCCTCTATTGAAGGCGATTTTTGCCATCTACCCCTGCAGAATGCGGCGATAGATGCGGTGGTAATGAGTCTATTGCTCGAATTTGAACCCGATCCTTACCGTATTCTTCGCGAAACCGATAGGGTACTCATCGCCGGAGGCTATCTTTTTATCGTCGGTTTTAATCCCTTGAGTCCAGTATTTTTGGGTAAGTTATGGCCTAAATATCAGGATTGTCTTCCTTGGAATGGCCGTTTTTTTATGCCTTCGAGGGTGCGAGATTGGTTAGGTTTATTAGGTTATCAAGTGGTGGGGGATGAGCGTTTGGTCTACCACCCATTAATGGGCGAGTTTACCCAAGGTAGATTTTTTCAACAGAGTTTAGCGTCATGGCTTCCTAGCGCGGGCAGTTTGTATTTGATTGTGGCACGTAAACTCGAGTCGCCACTCACACCTATTCGCGATAAACGTAAGGTGCGGCAGACAAATTGGACCACGGCGCCGACAGCGGGTCGTTCGGAGCATTTATCAGAGCATTCGGAAAACTGACAAGCCATTTCCATTTTAAGTACAGGTTTTTATATGCGGATCACCTTAAGACAACTGGCAGTATTTGAGGCTGTGGCACGTAGCGGCCAAGTCGCAAAGGCGGCTGAACAAGTGAATTTATCACCACCGGCGACATCTATGGCCTTGGCTGAATTAGAAAAGCAGCTAAATGCCCGCCTATTTGAACGTATTGGCAATCGATTACAGCTTAACTCCCAGGGTAATTTACTGCTGCCATTGGCAACGGATCTATTACACCGTGTTGAACAAATTGAGCAGGCATTTACTTATCATGGTGGTGATCTGGTTGGGCGTTTAAGCATCAGTGCCAGTTCGACAATCGGTAATTATCTGATGGCGAAAGCCGCAGTGGCATTTTGTCAGCAACATACTCAAACCCATGTGGATGTGGCGATTACTAATACTCAAGATGTGATCCTAGCGGTTGCTCAGTTCCGCTCTGAAATGGGCTTTATTGAAGGCCATTGCACTGACAATCGTTTGAGTGTCGAGGCATGGCATAAGGATAGGCTGCTGGTGTTTTGTCATCCGGCGCATCCTCTGGCGGGGAAAGTGGTTAAACCTGCAGCTGTTAAAGGTCTGTCTTGGGTGCTACGTGAGGAAGGATCGGGCACTCGCGAATATTTTGTAAATGCCGCCAATGAGTTGGATATGCAGCCGGAGGCTAAATTCTGCTTTACTACGCCGGATGCGATTAAATTGGCTGTGAAACAAGGTGCTGGGCTTGGGGTGTTATCTGAGCTGGCGCTGGAGAAAGAAATCAGTCGTAAAGAGTTGGCGTTAGTCACGATTGAGGGACTCGTACTCGAGCGGCAGTTTTATCGCATCACCCATAAGAGCCGTCAGGCGACATCCCTAGGTCAAGCTTTTGTGCTGTTTTGTGAGAATTTTTTCAATATTGCAGGTGTGGAACTGAAATAAACCGTTTGATAGCAATGGCCCTCGTAAACAGTGAGCTTAAGCGATTTATTTAAAAGGTTAATTTTGACGGTAAGCTTAAACTGTGAGATGAATCGCGAATTAAATCATCACGCCCAAGTACTTAACTTAGGCGTGATTGCATCGAACTTACTTTTTCGCACTTAGCGAGTTTACACTGAGTGGCACTGGGTTAAGGCTGATAACCTAAATCGGGTTGGGTTGGTTTAGATTCTGCCGCGGTGCGAGCTAACACATCGCAACGTTCGTTTTCGGCGTGGCCTGCATGACCTTTAACCCATTGCCAGTCGATAGTGTGCATCTGTGAGGCTTTATCTAATCGTTTCCATAGGTCAACGTTTTTGACTGGGGTACGGTTTGATGTCATCCAACCTTTTTTCTTCCAGCCATGTATCCATGTCATTATGCCTTGGCGCATATATTGGCTGTCGCTGGTGAGCACGACTTGGCAAGGCTCTTTCAAGCTTTCTAACGCTATGATTGGGGCTAACAATTCCATGCGATTATTGGTCGTGAGCGCAAAACCGTCGGACATCTCCTTTGTATGGCCTTTATAATTCATTACAATGCCATAGCCGCCAGGACCGGGATTGCCTAAGCAAGAGCCGTCGGTGAAGATGTGGATCAGTTTTAGTTCAGTCATCAAATTGTTACCATAGCCGGGAATTTCGGCCGAGTATAACTAAAAATTGTCATAAGAAGCGCATAAAAACATGAATATTATCTCTAATGCTAGCCGTCAGGTTATTTTAGATACCGAAACCACAGGTATGAACCAGGGCAGCGGCGCCATCTATTTAGGTCATCGGATCATCGAGATTGGTTGTGTGGAAGTGGTAAACCGTCGTTTGACGGGGCGTTATTACCACCAATATATCAATCCAGGTCAAGCAATTGATCCCGAAGCTATCGCTGTTCACGGTATTACCGATGAGCGCGTGGCTAAAGAGCCGCGTTTCCATCAAATTGCTCAAGAGTTTATCAACTTTATCGACGGCGCTGAAATCGTCGCACATAACGCGAACTTCGACGTGAATTTCATGGATCATGAGTTTTCACTGCTGCAGCCGCGTGGTCCGAAAACCGCTGATATTTGTCAGATCCTCGATACCTTAGAGATTGCTAAGTTTTTACATCCCGGTCAGAAAAACAATCTCGACGCGCTCTGTAAGCGTTACGGCGTCGATACTTCTCGCCGCGAGTACCACGGCGCATTACTCGATGCCGAGATCCTCGCCGATGTTTATCTGATCATGACTGGCGGACAGACAAAGTTTAATTTGTCTAATGAAGAAGCGGGGCAGGAAGCGGGGGGGATTCAACGTTTTGATCCACAATCACTTAATCTTAAAGTGATTGGCGCATCGGCCGATGAACTGACAATGCATGAACAACGCCTTGATTTAGTCGCAAAATCAGGTAAATGCCTCTGGAGAGGATAGAAGAATTACTATGCCGATGTCGCGCCATAAACCCATTTTAGCTTTTTGCCTGCTTACCACTACGCTGTTATTAAGTGTGGCGAGTGTATTGGCCGCTGACCTAGATCCCGCTAAAAAAGTCGTCAAGCCACCTAAGGCTACGCCGATTGTAGGATTGGAGACGGCTTCCGAGCTTAAAAACCGTTTTCGTATTGATCATATGGTCGATAACATGACCTTATTAGTGGAGCGTGAATATGGCTCTGCGCCCGTGGTCATAGTGTTACCCGATGGCAGTAAATGGTATGCCAATCGTCATCCAGCAACCGTTAAGTGGGTTGATGGTATAACGGGCGATATTATTTACATTGAGTCACCACAGCCCGGACCTTGGCAGTTGGTGGGCAAGGTTGTCTCAGGTTCAACCCTTAAGAAGCTCTCTAAACTCGAAATCGAAGTCCAGCCTTTACCGCAGCCAATCTTCCAAGGTGAACAAGTTAAAATTGTCGCGCAGCTAATGGGTGACGAGCAGCGTGTGCGTATGCCTGGGTTAGATTATTTAGTCGAATGGACGGCACATTTTGTGAGTAAACATAAGGCGGGCGATGAAAACTTTGCCGCGGGTGACATTATTGTTGGTTCCTATAAAGACAATGGTGAAGATTACGATGAAAAACCCGACGATGGTGTATTTACCAGCAATATCAATATAAAGCAGCCTTGGGGTGATTATGAGTTTGTCGTGCAGGCACGTAATAATGTGTTTGAACGGCAGGTTTCATTCCCGTTTAAATTGTCACCTCGGCCAATTAATCTAGAAGTTATTACCCCTGACGATCCGCTAACAGGGCAATGGAAAGTCATGTTACACGTGGATAAGACAGTGTTGCAGCTGGCTGAGACGCATTTTTCCTTTGAGTTAGTCGGCCCTGCTGGCTTGCAACTGCCTTTGGTTGTTAATGGTCTCACTGAGCCTGACTCTGAATTAGATTTACCTACAGTGACAGAGTTTGGTAGTTATCGAATTAAAGGTTTTGTGGCGACGACGACTGTCACTGGTCGTGAAATCGTGCTGGATTTACCTGAGCTTTTCTTTAACTTAATTCAACCACCAGAACCACCACCAAGTGCCGAAGAGTTGGCTGCTGTTGCTGCACAAAAAGCGGCAGAGGAAGAAGAGCTTGCGAAGAAAGATGCGATGTTCTGGATCATTACAGTCAACGCTATCTTATTAGTCTTAGGCGTGGTGGGATTAATTGTGTGGCGTAAGCGTCAAAGTTTGGCGCAGGCCTTAGCTGCCGCGGAGTTACGTTTATTGAATGAAGCATCTGCAAATCCACCCGCAGCGCCTTCATTAGATGAAATCGATCTCACTATGCCAGATGAGGCAGATAAAGACCGTTAGCCAAGCGTTGCTCAATATGTTTGATTTATGACTTTGAACTGGAACGTTGCAGCGATATTTGGGATATAAATCAAGGTCTGCAATTGATTTGGCTTTTTTTTTAATCAAATGATAAATCGAAGTAAAAAAACGGTTGACGCCTGCAGGGCTCAACCGTATTATTCTTCGCATCTTAAGCAGAGCCTTGATAAGTGTGTTGAATTATCGTTCTGTTTTAATATCAGCGGCCTGTCACGTTGTGTTTAGTGGGTTAGATACTCGTTAGATATTTGAATATGGAAGAATTTGGAGCGGTAGTTCAGTTGGTTAGACTATCGTTTTGACATCAGCGGCCTGTCACGCTGGGGTTAGTGGGTTAGATACCTGTCAAATATTGGGATATGGAAGAATTTGGAGCGGTAGTTCAGTTGGTTAGAATACCGGCCTGTCACGCCGGGGGTCGCGGGTTCGAGTCCCGTCCGCTCCGCCAACATTCATGAAGCCCATGCTATTAATTAGCATGGGCTTTTTGATTTTAATCCGTTTACAATCCCATTCCTCCCTTTGTGACCGTGACCAAAATGTGACCATATGGTGACTTTGTACTGTGTTTGACCGGAGGTCATGTCATACCAATCCGCATCAGATCTTGACCACTTTAGCCCAGCCTCTTGTGCACAAACTTTTTACGCTGTCCTTGCTATGAATAATACCATTCCGCATTAAAGTTCAGTCACCTTCGCCCACTCCCGAGTTTACCACGCGTTTTGTACAACTGATAAAGCTGTTCCATGCCTGGCTGCAGGCATCCACTATGTCCTCATATCCTTTAAAACAACGATTGGCGAGATAATGTTGGCGCAGCCAACTCCATACCTGTTCGATGGAGTTTAGTTCTGGGGAATATGGCGGCAGTTTGAGTATCGACAGGTTGGGGATATCAGCAGCAATGTCATTGGTATGCCAACCCGCACCGTCCATTACCACGACAGCATGGCGGCCAGGTTTGGTGCGTTTTGCAATCGGCTCCAAGTGCTGGTGCATGATGTCCTTATTAACGAATGGCGTGATGATGGCTTCAGTTTCTCCTGTTGCAGGACAGACAGCGCCGAAGAGGTGTACATATTCAAACTGCTGCTGTCTTAGCGCTCTTGGTCTACTGCCTTTGGGGGCCCAAAGTCGTGTCGTTGTATTTTGCTGGCCGAATCTGGCTTCGTCCTGAAACCAAATATCAATCTGGTGTGGTTGTATATGAATGGGAGCGTGAAGGATCGTTTCCAGAGGAAACTTTTTTAAAAGCGTCCTGTAAGTTCTGAGTTTGTTTTGGATGCCTGGAGCGGCTGGTTATCCAACAGAATCCCATGCTCTTGAGTAGCTTCTAGATGTGATTGGGATGGTACTCGACATTAAACTCACTCGAGATGTATTGCTGGATATCGGCCCCAGTGAGTCTGCCGCCCTCATCTGATTGTGCTTTAAACTCAATGTATCTGGCGAGTCTCCTTTTTTGCTCATTTGACAATGACGGCTTCTTCCCTAAGCGTGGTTTATCTTCAAGTCCTGCCAGTCCTTGCCCAAGATAGCTGGAGACCCATAAGTTGACGCTAGATCTGGCCACCTTCAACTGGCCTGCCACCTGAGTGCGGTTATGGCATTGCAAAAATAGCGATACAGCGAGCAATCGCATGCGCTTATGCGGATTTTTTTCTCTTTTGGAGAGGCTAAGCAGACTTTCAGCGGTTTCAGGTTTCATAATCCAATTTTAAGCTGTTGGGTTGCTTGCTATTAGATCAGACTTCTATGCGGAATGGTATAAGGCGGCAACTTGAGAAGCGTCAGATTATCAAAGTCATCGGCCAAATCTTGTTGATGCCAGCCCGCACCGTCCATGATGACCAGTGCATGCCGTCCAAATTCTGTTGCGGCCGAGATCGATTTTAAGTGTTCACGCATATATTCGCTATTGGCATGCGGGGCAATAATCGCTTGTGTCGCCCCCGTTGCCGGACACACGGCGCCATATAGATACACATATTCAAATTGTTGCTGCTTGACGGCCCGTGGACGGGTCCCTTTCTCAGCCCAAATACGGGTGGTGGTATTCTGTTGGCCAAAGCGGGCTTCATCTTGAAACCATGCGATCGAGTGCAACGTGCCCAGGTGTGTTAAGGATCGTTGCCATGCGGAAGTTTTTTAAAAGCCTCTTGTATAGCCTGAGATTGTTTCGGGTGGCGAGAGCGAGTGCTAATCCATGAGAAGCCAAGTTGATGCAGCAAGCGGTAGATATTTGCTTGCTTGAACGTCACGCCAAATTCAGACTGAATAAACAGGCCGACATCCTTGGCCATCAACCTGCCACCTTGTTCAGATAGACTGCTGTGCTGTACGAAGGCTTTAAGCTTAGCTTGCTGTGGTCTGGAGAGTGTCGCAGGACGGCCCGGATTGGGTGCATCGTCAAGGCCAGTCAGCCCATGGGTTAAATAGGCGGAGACCCAGCGATTGACGCTGGTTCTACTGACCTTAAGCATGCTTGCGATGGCGGTACGAGAATGACCTTCAGTGAAATGGAGTAAGGCAAGATAGCGCATACGTTTGCGTGCACTTTTCTCCGATTTAACTAAGGCTGCGATGTGGGGATGATTCATATTTTGTATGATTAAAAACTGATGACCAATTAGATCACATAATTAATATAATTGGTATTATATTCGCGCTCAGTCGATTTGCCTTCCTGTACTTGTGCGACTCAAGTTGACGCATTGCTCTGTATCCTTAATCCGTAAAATGAATAAGGAGCAGGGTATGTGCGGTTTATGTTTGGAGCAGGGATTTGTTTTTAGCTTAGTTACCGAGGGTTTCGATGCTATTGAGGGAAGACTAGGTACTGGTACGAGTTTTGTGATGATTGGGATGTCATTGTTGAACTATTCAAGAAGCAAGCTGACTCTGCTCTGGACAATCGGGTGTTGTGGGCTAGGCTGTTTGTTACTTGGATAACGAGCCAGTATTTTTAGTCGCTGATAATCTCGCCCTCACTATGTATACGCCTCGGGTTCTGGTAATTGGCGTGGGCGATCTTGGTTCTTACATTGGCGCAAGTCTGGTTAAGAAAAATCACACCGAAGTGGATGGGCTTTTGGCCAGTCGTAAGTCAAGCCTGCTGAGTACCATCGACTATGCCAACACCCTTTTGGTTAACTCTGACGGGCTGCAGAATAATGGTGAAGCGACATTTGATGAACATGGACTTAATGATGCAAAAGAACTCATCAAAGAATCGGACTCGGTGTTGTTGGTTGGCGCCCTTGGCGGCAGTTCAGGTGCGCCGCTGATTGCCGGGATAAATACCCAAATGGTTATGGATGTCTTGATTCACTTTTCTGTACCTGAAGGTTTTTCACTGGGATTAATGCACGAATTTTTGGATGCGCTGTACCACGCTTGCCCCAAACTTCAGCTGGTGCTGAGCTGCGTCACTGTCACGAAGAAAGATGTCATAAGCGTTCTACTGATAGCTTCGTCCGCTCCGCCAGCGTCTTACTGAGCACCACAGTATCTAGATACCCATTTCATTGAGGAATGAAATGTCAACGTTACTGACACGGCATTAACCCAAATGCTCCTTAAAGGCTTCGAAGCCCTTCCTAGTTAAAGTCGTGTTACGGTGCTCAATCACTGTCTCTATGGACTAGTTTCACGTAATGATTCATAGTAAGTCATTATAATTTAGTAGGTTACATAAGGGTTTTTTAATATGGCAAGACATCAAAATGCAACCCGGGCAATTTTGGTTTTGGAAGCACCTTGGGAAATCGACTCCGAAGACTCTAATCGCACCAGTGTGCTGCCGTTTGTGGATGGTGTTGCGAAATTAGCAGGTGACACAGAAGTGTATCTGGCAAATTTTTATGATAAAAGCAGCTTCGGTAAAGCGCTCGACTGTCTTTGTAAAACAAAATTCCTGAATACCATTGTTTACATCGCTGCTCATGGCTATAAGGATAAAGTTCAAGGAATAAAACTATTAGATGCGCTCAGCGCTGTAGCCAGTAAATCGAGAGCATACAATATAACTGGGGTTTTGTTGGGTTCTTGTTACGTTGGAGAAAACGTGACCGCTATGCAAGCATGCATCGAGGATTCCAACCTCAGGTGGTGCGTTGGTTACTCATCTGCCTCCTATTGGTTGTCCGGCACAATGATTGATACAGCTATTCTCGCGAAAATGTCCCAGCTTGATAATGATGATTTTAAAAGTCGGGATTTAATAGTTGAGCATTTTGCTGAGGCACTGAGCCCGTTTTCACTTACATTTCCAATAGGCGAGGATTACGAAAGATCTCAAGTCCAACTACAGGACTCAATCAGGTTTGTAGTACAGCCATCAGGGCAGGGAAAGCAATCCAAGGATGTTTCAGCAGATGTCTTCCGGGAGTACAAGAATTTTCAGGTGATTGAAGATGATGCCTAGAAGACCAGTAAAACACGGAACGTTATGAAAAACATCCTATTAGCAACCATAGGGGCAAGCCCTCAGGTATTGACAGAAACCCTGTATGCCATCCACCAGAGCGGCAAGCCGTTCCCGGAGGAGGTGTTTGTCATCACTACGCTTTCAGCTAAGCCGTTGCTGATGAATGGTCTGTTTCGCGATGGTCATTTACAGGCACTAAAAGACGAATATCAGCTTCCCGATTTTCGTTTCGATGAGTCCCATATCTGGTTGATTGAAGATGATGACGGTAATCAGGTTGATGATGCTAAAACCGTTGACGACCAAAGCCTTATGGCAGACTTCATTACCAAGACACTCTTCAGGTTAACCAGCGATCCCAACATTGCGCTTCATACATCACTCGCGGGTGGGCGCAAGACCATGGCATTTTACACTGGCTATGCCATGTCGCTCCTTGGTCGGCATCAAGACACGTTAAGCCATGTGTTTGTCGATGATGACTTTGAGTTTGTGCGTGATTTTTGGTTTCCTACAAAGTCAACCAAATGGGTCACGGGTAAGAATGGACAAGGCGAGATAGATGTCAGTAAAGCCCAAGTTACTTTGGCGGAAATTCCGTTTGTTAGAATGCGACACTCCATTGACCCTAGCCTGCTGGCTTCGATGGAAAACCTATCACTCAGCCAAACTGTAGCCTTGTTGAATGCCGGACAAAGCCAAACCTTGTCAATAAAAGTCAATCTTAAAGCCAAAACCATAGAAACCTTGGGCGTCGAGATTAAGCTCACCGCAAAGGAATTGGCTTTCTACCTGTGGCTTTACCAAAAGGGTGAGTCAGGGCTGCGGGTAGACCGCTACTTTGATGATGACCCCTCCCACAGCCAAACTTTTTTAACCCAGTTCTCGACTTTGTCTCAAGACCCTCGAGTGTTCGAGAGCTTCGGTATTACTCCTGAGGATTTTAAAGCCCATGAACTGCAAAAGCTCAAAGGGATGGAGAGGGCATTTTTGCAACCTATATGTAGCACGATCAATAGCAAGTTAAAGAGAGCGTTACCTATAGCTACAGCAGATAGGTTATCAATTCTGTCGACTTCAGAGGCTCAGGGGCAGAGATACCGAGTCGCCTTAAGTGGGCAGCCGGATTTGATTGAGTTCTAGCGTGCGACATCTGTGTAACTGCTTCCATCAACGTCTTTAAAGCTTTTAGCTGGCAATAAAGAAAGGTCATTTCACAAGCTTATTTACCCTCAATGTTTAATCCTGATCGGTTACGCTTATCATTCAGGAGTTTGTCAAACAACGGATAGAGAAAATTTGCACAAATCCGGCGCCAAATCGTCGAGATAATAAATAATTTCTGGTATAAGACTCAAAGTCTTATAGGGAGGTAGCTATTTCAATGACGGGATCTTTAAACTTCGAACTCATTCGTGGTCACAACGAAAAGCTCGCGAATCTTGGTGCACTTGCAGAGCAAATCCTACATCTGGATCCAGGCAGCGCTATTACCCGGCTAAGAAGTTTTGCCGAAGAAGTTACAAGAGAGATTTACGTCATTGATGGTCTTCAAAAGCTGCCTCAGGCCAGCTTTATCGAGCTACTAAAAAATGATGGCTTCCTTCACGTTACCGAGCAGCGCCTACGTGATCAGCTGCATTTTTTGCGGGTAGAAGGCAATCTTACTGCCCATGGGGCTGAAGGTTCACTGCAAATAGCCTACGCAGCACTGGGTACCGCCCATGCTTTGTCCAACTACATGGCGGTAAACTACTACGGGTTTCATGCCGGCGATCTGGCTGAACTTCAGTACCCCGAAAAACCAGGCAGTGCAGTCGCACTGACGCAAAAACAGCTCGACAAAGTACTACAGCAAAACCGCCAGCAGCACGATACCCTGTTGAAAGAGCTTGAGCTTGAGCGCCAAAAACGTATCGAGGCAGAAAACCGTGCCGAGCTTACCGACGAAGAACTTCGTCTTGCCAAGGCTCGCAGTACCCAAACTGCCAACAGCCTGCAGTGGGATGAAAACAAAACCCGTCAGCTTCTCATTGATACTCAATTGGCCAAAGCAGGCTGGGATATCAGTAATCCTGATCACGTAGGTATTGAGGTGCCAGTCGCGCATCAGCCAACCAGCAGTGGTACTGGTTTTGCCGACTATGTACTCTGGGATGACGATGGCACACCGCTGGCGGTGGTTGAAGCCAAACGCTCCCGCGAAAACTTGCAAAAGGGGCGTGAACAGGCTCGTTACTATGCTGAAGGTCTCGCAAAGCAGCACAATTGCCCCACGCCCATTGTGTTTTACACTAATGGCTATGAAATCTGTATCTGGGATACCAAGCAGTACAACACCTATCGTCAAGTGTTTGGTTTCTATTCCAAAGACAGCCTTAAATTCCTGCAATACCAGCATAAATATAAAGAGCCTAATCTCGAACTGCTGAACCCTGATTTCAATATTGCCGGTCACAATCGCCCATATCAGGTTGAGGCCATTAAAGCCGTTACAGCCAAATTTCAGCTGCAAAGGCGCAAGGCGCTGATTGTCCAGGCAACAGGTACTGGCAAAACCCGGGTATCCATTGCGCTGGTGGAGCTGCTGCTGCGGGCCAAGTGGGTAAAAAGGGTGCTGTTTTTGTGCGACAGAAAAGAGCTGCGTCGTCAGGCCGACGAAGCCTTTAAAGACTTTCTGCCGTCCGAGCCGCGATGTGTCATTGGCGAGAAAAACCAAATCGATGCTTCGGCAAAAGTGTTCGTTTCCACCTATCCCGGCATGATGAACCGCTTCAGCCAGCTTGATGTAGGCTTTTTCGACCTTATCATTGCCGACGAATCGCACCGCAGTATCTATAACCGCTACCGGGACATCTTCGATTATTTCGATGCCATGCAAGTGGGGCTCACGGCCACACCGGTCAAGTTTATTGCCCGCAATACCTACGATCTCTTTGGCTGTGAAAATGGCGACCCCAGCTTTAACTTTGATTTGGCCGAAGCCATCAGCCACGAGCCGCGATTCCTCAATCCGTTCCGAGTCAAAGAATGCTCTAGTGAATTCTTAAGGCAAGGTATTCATTACAAGGATCTCACGTTAGAGCAGCAAGCGCAGCTAGAGCAGGATCTGGGTCAAGAAGAAGCGCAAAAGACCACCATTAAGGGCAAGGACATAGGTCGCAAGATTTTCAGTGTGACAACTGATACCGCCATTCTCGAAAACCTGATGGACAATGGCATCAGGGATGCGACAAACTCGCTGGTGGGTAAAACCATCATCTTTGCCCAGAATCAGCGCCACGCAGAACATCTCGAAAAACTGTTTTGTGAAAAGCTTTATCCCCAGCACGGCAGCAAGGTGTGCAAGGTCATTCACAACAAGGTTGACCGTCCTGAAGCACGTATCGATGAGTTCAAAAAGGCCGGCAGTGAATTTCGTATCGCTATTTCGGTCGACATGATGGATACAGGCATCGATGTGCCCGAAGTGGTTAATCTGGTATTTGCTCGCCCGGTCAAGTCTTGGGTTAAGTTTTGGCAGATGATTGGCCGCGGCACACGCCTTTGCCCAGATCTGTTTGGCCCAGGCAAACATAAAGAAGAGTTCCTGATTTTTGATTACTACGGCAACTTTGCTTACTTTGACGAAGAGTATGTCGAGGCCGATACAGGCCAAAGCCGCTCATTGTTGCAAACCCTGTTTGAGGCGCGTCTGGCTCTTGCCAATGAGGCCCAAAGCAAAGCACATGTACAGGCTTATGAACTTGCCTGCAGCCAGCTCAAAGCGGATATTTGCGATCTGCCCGATGAGGCCATCGCCGTGCGTCGTAATCTGCGCCTAGTGAAAGAGCTGCAGGAAACCGATAAGTTGCTCGAGATGAGCGGCACCACCAAACACCAGTTGGAATCGGTAATCGCGCCGCTTATGGGGCAGCGCAAACTCAAAGATAAAGATGCCTCGGCATTCGACCGACTGCTCGCCAGTTTGCAAACAGCGCTGCTAAGTGGCAGCAGCGAGCTTGAAAACCTCAAGGCTGAGCTGATTGCTGCGTTGCAAAATCTGGCTGTTACCATCCACCACGTGCGTAACATGGGCGCGGAAATTGCCAAAGTACAAAGCGCTGATTACTGGAATAACCTAAGCCTTGACGCCCTCGAGAACACCCGCAAAAGCCTGCGCGGAATCATGAAGTACAAAAAGCCCGGGCCTGGGCCCCTTGTTGGCACGCCAACTACTCATACCCAAGATACTGACTATCAGGTGAATGACCGCCCAGTGGTAATTGGTGGCAACAATGAGGCTTTAGCCTACCGCGAGCGCCTTAAAACCATTGTTAATACTATGCTGGCCACCGAGCCTGTGTTGCAAAAGATTCATCAAGGCCAGCCAGTTACCGAGGCCGAGCTTAAATCACTCGCTTCTATCATCCTCACCCAGCACCCCGGAGTGGATCTTAACGCCCTAAATGCCTTTTATGGCCGTACCCCTGAGGAGCTTGGCCATACGTTGGCGCAGCTGGTGGGGCTTGAGCCTGAGGAGGTCAACAGTCGCTTTGCCGGATTCATTCAAACCCATCCGCTGAGTTATAAGCAGGTGCAGTTTATCAACCAGCTGAAAAGCGTTATCTGCCGTCAGGGGCGCATTAAGGTTCAGGATCTGTACGAAGGCCCCTTTGAGCGCCTGACCGATGGCGAGGGCCTTGATATCTTCCCCGAGGCCAATATTGAGGAACTGCAGTCGCTGCTAAAGCCTTACCTGTTGCCCAATTAAACTGGTATTACAGGAATGCGAGAATGTAAGCCAAGTGCTTTCAGGGTCAACTCGGCGAGAGCGGCTAAAACGACTAAAAGTGAAAATCGACTAAAAGCTGAACATTCGGCGGTGTCATAAGCTTGCGAACACCCCAAGCCGAGCTTGAAACGGGTAGAATTGGCCACATGCCAACTGCACCTTTCGGATACTGTGCAGCGCCATCATGGCGAAAATGAGAACGGCAACCACTGTGGTTTTAGCTACCGCGCTGGCAACCAGAATGACCAAAACGGGCAGGGCAACGCCACCCGTCAACAACAAGAGAGAGCTATGCTGACAGGACAACTGCGCAACGATATCGACAAACTCTGGGAAAAATTCTGGACCGGCGGCGTCACCAACCCGCTGGTGGTGATTGAGCAAATCAGCTACCTGATGTTTGCCCGTATGCTCGACATGCAGGAAACCGCCGCCGAGCGCAAAGCCAAGCGTACCGGCTTGCCCTTTAAGCGTCAGTTCCCCGAAACTCCGGCAGGTCAGTTGCTGCGTTGGCAAAACTTCAACCACATGTCCGGCGCCGAGCTGTTGCCGCACCTGCGTAAAAAGGTGTTCCCCCATTTTGCCGAGGTTGAACTGGCAGGCTCAGATATCGCCCACTTTATGGCCGAGGCCGATGTCGAAATCCGCAGCGAGTCAGTGCTGCGCGCCGCGGTCGACATGGTCGACAAGTTGCCGCTGGATAAAAGCGATGTTAAAGGCGATATCTACGAATACCTGCTCAGTAAACTCTCCTCCGCCGGTATCAACGGCCAGTTCCGCACCCCGCGCCATATTATCGACCTTATGGTCGAAATGCTCGACGTGCAGCCAACCGATGTGATTTGTGACCCAGCCTGCGGCACCGCAGGCTTTTTGTCCCGCACCATGGAATACCTTATCCGCAATCACAGCAGCCCCGAGAGTATTCACAGCGACGAAGACGGCAACCCGGTCTACAGCGGTGATTTACTGCACCCCTATCAGGACCATATCAACAGCCAGATGTTCTGGGGCTTCGACTTCGACAGCACCATGCTGCGGGTCTCCGCCATGAACATGCTGCTGCACGGGGTCAGCGCCGCCAATATCCGCTATCAGGACAGCCTCAATAAAAACTTTGCAGGTGTGCCTCAGGAGCACAACTTTTTCGATAAAATCCTCGCCAACCCACCCTTTAAAGGCAGCCTGGACGAGCAGTCGGTCAATCCCAAGGTGCTCGCCACCGTTAAAACCAAAAAAACCGAGCTCCTGTTTGTCGCCCTTATCCTGCGCATGCTCAAGCTTGGTGGCCGCAGCGCCACCATCGTCCCCGACGGCGTGCTCTTTGGCAGCTCCAAGGCCCACAAGGACCTGCGCAAGGAGCTGCTCGACAATAACCAGCTCGAGGCCATGATTTCCCTGCCAAGCGGCGTGTTCAAGCCCTACGCTGGCGTCTCCACCGGGATTTTGATTTTCACCAAGGGCGGCAATACTGACCAGGTGCTGTTTTACGACATGCAGGCCGATGGCTATTCGCTCGATGACAAGCGCACGGCCATTACCGATAACGACATCCCCGATGTACTTGAAAAGTGGCGCCGCTACAGCGCACTTTATCGTGCCAACGATACCGCCGCCCTCAAGGCCGAATTTGGCGATAAAACCAAGAAGGCCTTTATGGTCTCGGCCGATGCCATCCGCGCCGAGAATTACGACCTGTCCCTCAATCGCTATAAAGAGCAAAAGTATCAGGCCGAAGAGTACGACTCGCCCAAGGACATTCTGGCGCGGCTGAAGGCGCTGGAAGCCGAGATCCAGCAGGATCTGCAAGCGTTGGAGGAGATGCTTTAATGGACTACGTCCTGACTCAAATTTCTAAATGCGTCAAAAAAGTATCTACTTGGAATCCCAAACAAGAGCCAGATGCCGAAGACTTTCCATATGTGGATCTTAGTTCGGTAGATAAGGAGTCCAAGAATATCGCGCTTGAAAGTGTTGAGCTGGTTTCGCCCGCCGATGCTCCCAGTCGTGCACGGCAGCTCATTGTTACTGGTGATGTATTGGTTTCTACAGTGCGCCCTAATCTGAATGGTGTCGCTTTGGTTACTAAAGAATTAGACGGTGCAACAGCGTCCACAGGATATTGTGTATTACGTCCTGAGCCTACTAAGCTCGACAGTAGATATTTGTTCTATTGGGTTCAATCGCCTAATTTTGTTGAATCAATGATGATGCAAGCTACAGGCGCTAATTACCCTGCAGTTTCTGACCGGATAGTGAAACAGTCCGAAATCCCCCTCCCGCCACTGTCCGAACAAAAGCGCATCGCCGCCATCCTCGACAAGGCCGACGCCCTGCGCCGTAAACGCCAGCAAGCCATCGACCTCGCTGACCAGTTCCTGCGCAGCGTCTTTCTCGACATGTTCGGCGACCCAGCCACCAACCCGAAAGGATGGCAAACTAAGCCAATTAAGGATCTAGCTAGGGTTGTGACAGGAAATACTCCATCGAGACAGGAGCCCGAGAATTACGGTTCTAGCATTGAGTGGATAAAGTCTGACAATATCAATACTCCAGATCACTACTTGACGGAAGCTGAAGAATTCTTATCCGATGCCGGTTTAAAAAAAGGACGAAGTGTTCCGAGAGGCTCAGTTCTGATTACATGTATCGCAGGCAGCCCCCAGTGTATAGGTAACGCAGCGATTGCAGACAGAGAGGTATCGTTTAATCAGCAGATTAATGCATTGGTCCCTGAAGGTGAGGCAACAACAGAATATCTCTATTCTGTAGCTTTATTTGGCAAGAAGCTAATCCAAAGCATTTCCACAAATGCCATGAAAGGCATGGTAAGCAAGGGAAATCTTGAAAAACTTCTTGTACCCGCACCGCCGTTAGCGCTTCAGGAGAAGTATTCAGAAACATTCAAAGATTTTTTGACTAAACGGAAGCGGCAGGTATGCTCGCTTTCGCAATCTGAGAGTTTGTTTTTATCACTAAGTCAGCAAGCCTTTAGCGGCCAGCTTTGAAGCACCATCTTATCGCCAACAAAACATAACGGAA
Organism: Shewanella sp. SM20; assembly: GCF_025654545.1. Classification (NCBI taxonomy): domain Bacteria; kingdom Pseudomonadati; phylum Pseudomonadota; class Gammaproteobacteria; order Alteromonadales; family Shewanellaceae; genus Shewanella; species Shewanella sp. SM20. Next base: position 28,398 of record NZ_JAKKRK010000002.1, read on the forward strand.
TTAACCAGCCACAGGGATGTGAACATGCCAGACAGCAGCGCCAACTCAGATAACAAATCCAAGACTCCAGTGCCACTGCGGTTCAAACCGCTCAGTTTTGCGGAAGGTGAGTGGCCGTGCGTAGCGGATAAGCTCGGCCGCAGCCGGGAGATTGAAAACCTCACCCCGGTGCTGCTGAACGCCGAGGCGCCGCTGGTGTTTGCCATCGATGCGCCCTGGGGCGGCGGCAAGACCACTTTTATCAAGCTTTGGCAGCAGTTCCTGAAAAAGGAGGGCAAGGTCAGTCTCTACCTCAATGCCTGGGAAAGTGACTTTGCCGACGATCCGCTGCTGCCCATGTTATCTGTGCTGGATGACTGGCTAACGTCACAATCGAGTAAACCCGCGATAAAAGAGGCGTGGGATAAAGCCAAAGCCTGCGCTCCTGGCCTTATCAAGGCGACAGCTGTAGCTGCCGCTAAAGCCGCTACTTTTGGTACGTTAGATCTTGAGAAGGAATACGAAAAGCTTGCTGCCGATTTGACTGGCGATGCTGTTGGTAGCTTGGTAGACAGCTTTAACGTGAAACAAAAATCGTTGGCCAAGTTCAAACAGCAGCTGTCGGTGGCGCTGGATGCCTTGCCTGATGATCAGGCTAACCTGATAGTCTTTATCGATGAACTCGACCGCTGCAAACCCACCTATGCCATCGAGGTGCTGGAACGTATCAAGCACTTGTTTGATATCGACCGCCTAGTGTTTGTGCTTGCCGTAAACCGCGACCAGCTCAGCAAGAGCATTCAGGGTGTCTATGGCCCAAGTTTCGACGGGCTTAATTACCTCAAGCGTTTTATTGATCTCGACTATCACCTGCGAATTCCAGATCGAAATGCGTACATAAAAGTACGGCTACAGCAGCAGGATTTACAAAGTCGCTTTGCCAAACGTACTGAAGGGCGGGATGAGTATAGTGTTATTGAGGAAATGCTACATTGGCTATGTGAACGCTTTAATTACACCCTTAGGGACATCGACCAATTGATCACCAGATTGCGTTTGGTAGTCCGCTCCATACCCAGCAATCAATACGTTGATGCAGTGGTACTGATGTGCATGTTAGTGCTTCGACAGGAGCACAATGCCCTTTATCATCAATTTAAGCAGGATGTTGGCTGCACTAATGAGGTGATAGCATTTTTGCTGGGGGGAGATATTGATAAATCGCCGTTTCCTGACTCCTTTGGCTGGATATGCGGCTGGCTAATCCGCTCTGGATACAGCGATGATAATGAAATCGAATTTGAATCAGTAGTTGTTCCATGGGAAGAACGTATAAGCCAGTTCTCGACGGACAATGCGCGAAAGCATGAAATTAACAGGTTGGTAGAAATGGCCAGAGATAGGAGAATGACATTTAGAAGGTCTAATCTCCGCCAAACTGCATTTAGTCGGATTGAGCTGGTCAGTCAGATAGACATCGCTGACTAGGGCGCGTGTATTCTGAACATCGCACAGGATTAGGCTGGCATAGTAATAACTAAACAGCGTCGTCAACATGTGGAAACGAAGCTAAAAATCAAGGACAGAACATGAAAATCACGTCACTGACCATAGGTAACTTTAAAGGGATTGCCAACAAGGCTACTATCCCGCTGGCACCCATTACCTTGCTATTTGGTGCTAACAGTACCGGCAAGAGCACTGTGCTTCACGCGATGCTTTATCTTTATGAAGTACTGGTAAATCGTAATTTCGACCCAGTTTATAGTAGGGGATACCATGCCAGGCAGCTGCGCAAACTCAGATGACAAACTCAACACGATAGTACCACTGCGGTTCTGTCTGCTTAATGTTACCCAATACGCTCGGTTCTTGTTGCATTAGTGTGATGTAACCAATTAAAATTAATGAGATTTAGTCAGAGATAATAATAGTTTTAACTAATGGGGATGTTAATGGATACGGTAGTTGTGGCTGTGATTTCAGCACTGTCGTTGTTGTTGCTTGTTTTTGTCTACCAAACCTTTAAAAGCAGACGCGAGTTGGCACAGCTAAAAGTCGACACTCAAGTGATTCAGCAGGTATTAACGCCTTCTCAAACGACGGGACAGGTCGAGCGTATTGATTTTACGATTGAAAGTGATGGTGCAGGTCCATTGGTGGAATGTACTGAAATCAGGCGTTTCCCGAGAAAGAGCACTGAATTGGATCAGAGCTCAGAACTGGCTCAGAGATCAACACATTTGATTTCGGATGTTATAAAGGCGGCTGTCAATGTACCGGGTAAAACCGTTGAAGTGGTTTTCAATCCAAAGATAGCAGAAGGTCTAAAAGACGGAACGTATCAAATATTAACCACTAAGTCTGGTGAAACTCTGGCGGATGCAATTGACCCTGTGACCAAAAAAATCGTGGGCAAAGGAAGAATTATTGAGGGAGGCAAGCTTAGACAGTTATCCGTTGGTGCATTCAACTTGCTCAGTATTGCAGTGGCACAGTCACATTTGGCAACAATTGAGAAGAATCTGGACGACATCAAAGGTCAGTTGAAAGATATTAAGGATAAGCTGAACAGCAATGATGTTGCAGAGTTACAAGGTGCCATAGACTATTACGGCGAAGTTAAGCGTTGTATCACTGCGTTAAATTCTCCCGCTGAATTATCCGTTAGTATTGCTAATAGGCTGGAATCAATTAATGAGAAATCGCACACTTGGCGCAATAAAGTGTTTGAGGATTTGAAAACACTAAATAAGAATATTAGCAGTATGCAAAGCCTGGATACTGCTGGCACCGAGAATACGTTCAACAAGCTCAAAGAATACATTGCGGAAGCTGAAAAAATTGCTGACCGTTATGCATTACTGCTCAGGTTGAGCGCAATTTCCAAAGCGATGCTGTTGTATATTGACCCAGCCGGGGAAAAGTTTACCGCTCTCCAGGTAGAAATGGGTACATGGAACGACCTGGTAGGTGAGTTGAAAGCAACACTCATAGACAAAGCAGATAAGCAGCTCTCCAAAGCACTGTTTAATGAGCGGGCGACCTTGGACACACGAACCGAATATATTGGTTATCAGACCGAAGTGTGTCTGCATGCGATAACTGAAAATCAGCGTTGGTTCACTGAAAGCTGTGCCCGGCTTGAGGACACCAGAAACGCCATGTTGCATTCCGGCGAGATTAAAGTCGGGTTGACATTCGATGAGCAAGGCAAGGTCATTCGCACAGCACTTTTGAGCTGATTCGAGAGTCATGAACGAGGACTTTGCAGCGCACCGAAGTCCTCCATTGCTAACCAGAAAAGTCAGGACATAACACCTAGGGCGCTTTTATTCTGAACCGCACACAGCATTAAGCCGGCATATTAATAATTTAACAGTTTCGTCAACATTCGAAAACGAAGCCAAAAACCAAGGACGGACCATGAAAATTACGTCACTGACCATAGGTAACTTTAAAGGGATTGCCAACAAGGCCACCATTCCGCTGGCGCCCATTACCTTACTTTTTGGTGCTAACAGTACCGGCAAGAGCACTGTGCTACACGCGATGCTTTATCTTTATGAAGTACTAGTGAATCGTAATTTCGACCCTGTTTACAGTGCCGTCACCGGTGAGCAGCTTTGGTTAGGTGGCTTCAAAAACCTGGTACATGGTAAGCGTTTGGATACAGTGGTTACGTTGGGTGCGACTCTCGAGTTTGATGATGAAGAAATTTGGGATAATTACCTGACAACCCCAGAGGATTGGTTGCTGGAAAAACATCTCGGCTTTTGGCCTGAATCTACAGCTGACGAAATATCATTTGAGCTTGATTTAGCCTGGGACTCATATAAAAACAGTGTTTTTGTGAGTCGTTATGAATGTCAGAGCAAAGGGCAAACTTACGTAAAGTTCGAAGCTCAGGCAGGGCGCCCTAAAGCCCTGGTGACTCAATATCAGCCCTTGCCTGACTGGCATGTCGCAGACGAATTCTCAATAGAGAATGCATTCAAGTCAGGGATATTTGAACCATTCTATATTTCATCTCGAGACGCGCTGCCGCCTTTAGGTCAAAGAATAGATTTATCTGAGGTTCCCTTTAGCTGGGATGATGTATGGGAGCAGCACCCGCTGGCAGCTAAGTTGTTTGCAGAGGGCGCGATATCACAAGCCTCTCTTGCTCCTTTGAAACATCTGGTTAAGCGCTTCGAAATGATGTTTCACATAGGACCACTGAGGGGCATCCCGTCGGCAGATGCCACTGTTGTTACTCGTATTCATAAGCCAGATTGGTACAGCGGCAAAGCTGCTTGGGACTTGTTTTCATTGGCTGAAGCAGGGTTTCATCAAAAGGTTAACCATTTCTTTAACCATGAGATGATGCTCAATGCTGGCTATGAGTTTGATGTTGAAAAATTTGGTGAAGGTGTTTCAGAGGCCAAGCGGGTTAGGCTAAGAAATACTCGTTCTGGATTACATCTCTTACCTTCTAATGTTGGGGTTGGTGTGTCTCAGGTATTCCCGTTTGTCGTGGGGGCGAGTCTTGAAACATCGTTAATCATGTCCTGCGAGCAGCCAGAGCTGCATATCCATCCCCGTTGGCAACTCGCGCTGGCGGATATTATGCTGGCTGCCTGTAAGAGCCAGTCTGAGCGCATGTTCTTAATTGAAACCCACAGTGAGCATTTGATGCTGAGGTTGCTTAAACGCAGGCGCCAAACGGTGGATGAAGAACTGAATGCTGAAAGCCCGTTTCTTTGTCATAAGAGTGATATTCAAATCATCTTTTGTGAGCAGTTCGACGGTAAGACCCGGCTGATACCCATCAAAACAACAGACGAAGGTGATTTTGATGCACCATGGCCAAACGGCTTTTTCAACGAACGTAGAGAGGAGCTGTTTTAATGTTGCATCTCGAAATTGCAGTCGCACCTGAACAGGTGCGAACTCTTGCCGACTTAAACCTGCTCGAAGCGCGCATTGGGTTTGACAAAGGGGCTGTGCTATCGCGATTTCCAGCCAAATGGTATGCCCATGTTTCAAGGAATTTGGCAGACCAAGGCGGTCATGTCGATCGGGTAACTGAAAAGCTGAGGCGTATTAAAGATTCGCGTCTGGTTGGCTTTGGCAGAGCGTTTGATGGTGACAATTGGGGTGCAGCAGCCCAGCGTAGCCATCAGGAACGCCCATTTCATCGTGTTATTGATGGTGTGAGTGACGAGAGACCATATTTCATAAATGATTTACAGCTGATGGGTGATGTGGATTTTCAATTCCAAACCCAGTACCCAAAAGATGCCCATAGTCTCGCCAAGGCGGCCAGGGCGCTACTCACAGACGCTGAAAAAGTCACCCTGTTTGATAATTTCATCTGCCCTACAAGAGCCGGTTGTGTCAAAACCATGACCGAAATGATGCACCTTTGCACCAAGGCTGAGGTCGAATTTCACGTTTTTGCTGAAGAAGATAAAAAACCATTAAGACGGCAGCGTGACAAGGCTTTGGATGATTTAAAGGCGCGGCTTCCTGCGCACATCAAATTGTATTGGTACTGGCTTGATGACAACGGCAGTGGTTATTTGCATCAAAGGGGATTGTTCACCGCTAAAGGTGGTCTGATCTACGACAGAGGGTTTGAAGAACCAAATGATCGTCTGCAAAGACAGGCGTTAACCGATATAACGCCAATGCCCCAAAGGGGGTTAGAAGCCAAGGCCAGAGATTTTAACCCCGCGCAACTGGGCCCTGAGTTGGCACTTGTCGGCATCCCCTGGAAGTCGCACCCATAGTGAATAGAACATTCTTGAAATTTGATACATATCTGTTTTTATGCACGTGCATGTGGTTTGTATATTGCTGAAAAATAGGAAATAACTTAGATTATTCGCAGGCGTGTAAAGATGAAGTACAAGGTGAAAACCTGGTTGGAAACTAAGTTTGGATCGCCATCTAGGCAAACCAATAAGCTGCTGGCCTGGCATATCCGCCCAGGCTATAGCGTGGCGCTACAGCTTGACCAGCCAGCTGATGATATTCAGAGCGGCAGTGACAGGTATGCACTGCTTTAGCTGCCAGTTGAAAGCGCCATGGAAGTGCCGGGTAGTATCGAACAGCGCCTCTACGGCGAAGGTGAGGGCCGCCACAGCAACACCTATGCCTCACCCGGCCTTGAGATAGGCCAAAGCGTCATCCGGCTTCACATAGAAAACTCGCTCCAGCTGGAGCAACTCGACAAGACACTGGTCGAAGGCAACAAGTCTGGAATGTAAAGACATAACTGCTGAACAGAGCGATGAATACTTTTTGGGATGAAACAACATCCGGTCGATTCTGGATGTTTGCATCAGGTAATGGAATACGAGAATAATGAACCTATACATAACCATTGATCAGAGTAATCAAGAACGAATTAGTAAGACTCTGATCGATATTAAGCGCCGTCATCAAGATTTTGATAAAAAGTGTAATGAGCGCGATGGGGTGGAAGATTTATATAGTCTTCTTTTCCCGAACAACATGCCATTTACTGGGTTTATCTCCAATAGACAGCGCGAAAAGCAGAATCCACGCTATGCCCAAATGGCAATTCGCCCCAGGATTCAAGGACGGAATGGGTGGCCTTTTCCAGAACTGTGTTCGTTCATTGTAACCGGCAGTTGGGATACTGCGCATCCAGCGCCACTGTTCAACATCACCAATTTCATCGAAACAGCAGATTTGCCCTCACGGCCGTTTGAGAGGGAGATTACGGCTTATGCGATACATGACAGTTTGCAACAGCCTCCACCGGGCGTGCGCCGAATTCAACGAACCAATAATCTGCTGACCCCTCAACTGTTAGCTGAATTGCCGCCTATCACCCAGCAAACTCAAACGCAGTTGGCCGAGTGGTCCGAATTTCTTCAATGGAAAGAAAGCCTCATCCGCTATAAGGCGCGAGGTTTGCGCTACATTGCGCGCGAGTGGCGTGACGATCAGTTAGTTTTTTCCCTCGTCGCACAGAGTACGCAAGAGTTGCAAAAATGCCGCAAGGCCTTGGGGCGGGATGACTTGATTGCATTTCAGATTGGGCAATCCAAAGATCCCTGGGTGTTCGGATTGCCAGAAAGGGAGGAGCGCCGCCTCCCCAGACTTGGGCAAGCTGGCAAACCCTCGGTGCCAACGCCTTTGCCAAAAGGCATGAAATTACCCAATAAAGATAACGTGCCTGAATGTCCGTGGCATGCACCTGTGCTGGCCGAATTGAGCGTCTCATTGACTGAAGATGATGCGAATGACCTTGCTAATGCCGAGGAGCCGGATACGTTACGTGAGCGCATTTTGAGTCGGATTCCTGAGTCTGGATTTCTGTCCATTTCTACGGCTGGCGACATGAGCTTGATCAAACGCCATCAGCAGGCGCTGCGACAGTTGCAGGAACAAGGCGGTTATGCGCCATATCTGACTGATTATCTGTTCGAAGCAGCTCAGGTATCTGTGCCGCAGTGCTTGGTTCCAGTGACAGAGTGGGCTAACCGTTCGCTCAACCCAGCCCAGAAAGAGGCCGTGGTTAAGATTCTTTCTGCGCCAGACTTGTGCTTGGTTCAAGGTCCACCAGGTACAGGCAAGACTACCGTGATTGCTGAGGCCATTGTCCAACTCGCGCGGCGTGGGCAACGGGTGTTGCTCGCATCTCAGGCGCATACCGCCGTAGACAACGCGCTGGACAGGCTAGGCCATGATGCCTCATTGCGCGTGGTGCGGTTGGCACGGAATGAAAGTAAGGTGACTGAAGATGGTGCTGCTTTCGCGGGGCATGCATCCTTACAGCGTTACTACAAGGCCTTGGCTGCACAAACAGAAGATCGCCTCGCAGTGTGGAGGCGGGCTGACGAAGACTTGCGTCTCCTGTTGGCGTGGCGTGACCGTGCAGCTTTTGTGCTGCACGACGAGAGGGAGTTGAACGCCAAGCACGGGCAACTTGAAATGGATTTTGCATCGGCTCGCAGCCAGAAAAGGCAGGCGCAGCAGGCGTATGACGCTGCTTGCACAGTGGTGGATGACGACAAGGCAAAACGCCATCGCCTACAAAGCGTTCAGGTTTTGCTGGATGGTGAAACCGAAACGCTACATGGTGACTTACGGGATGTTGAGCTACTTGCCAGAAGTGTGGTGCAAGGCCTTGCTTCCTGCGATGAGGCTGGATTGCTCGTGAAATTTTCAATAGACGACTGGCTCGCTCATACAGGCAGCCAGGGTTCAATGTTGGCGTACATGCTTTCGACATGGCGGCGTTTCACGAGTGTGCGAGAAGCCATTGCTGCGGATATTCGCCGCTTACGTGAAGCGGCAGACAGCCCGATTCAGGATGCCAGCACCAGGCTACGCATTGAATCGCTCCGAAACAAGGTCAAAGCCTTGGAGGAGCAGATGGAAAAAGATGACGCTTTCGTAGACGCTTGGAGAGCCACACGCAAGGAACTCAAAGATTTGGAGCAGGCTGGTGTGGGCTTGGAGCGCAGTCGCTATGAAGGCCTGTTTCGCCAAGCCGCTAAATGGTGTGCCCCCATAGAAAATGCGTCGCTACTGGCTGACGAAATAGCTGCCAGCCTGACGGAGTTGGAAAGGAAGCTGCCTGCCATCGAACAGGCAGTCGAAATCATCAAGCAATCCTTGCAGGCGCAGTTGTCGCAGCCCGCACCTGAAGTTCCGAGCGATGGTCTTATGCGCGGTGCACAGAACAAGGAGCGCATCGCTCAAAGTAACCTAGATGACTGGAATGAGCTGCGCAGGCAGCATGAGCAGAAGGTTAAGGAGCTGTTGCAGGATGAGGCAATCACCCAAGGTAGCCGGCTGCCGCTAGAACCCGCTGCTACTTTGTCGCAGCGCATCGACACCGTGACCCAAGTCATCAAGGCCTTGGAGCAACGCCAAGCCAGCCAGCAACATGAGCGTATGACATGGGGGCCGTTACTGGAAGATTGGATGCGCGATTTGAGTCGCAACAACGCCGCAGTAGAAGACTGGCAACATCTGAGCCCAGATTTTCTGGCAAGCTGCAACGTAGTGGCCATTACCTGCAACGAAAACGAGCGCACGCTCGACGAAGCCGGGCAGACGAGTTTTGATGTCGCAATCATTGATGAAGTGAGCAAGGCTACGCCGCTGGAATTGCTGATGCCCCTGATGCGTGCGCGTCGCGCTGTGCTGGTCGGTGACCACCGTCAGTTGCCTCCGCTGTTTCAGGAAGGCGACGAAGCCCGCAGCTTCATGGATGAGGTTGAAGAAAACGAAGCGGCCAACGCTGAGGAAAACAGCACTGGTCACCCTGCCGAAACTCAGACTTTACTGACCCGCGACAACTTGCGCCGCTTCGAGAAGATGGTCACAGCCTCGTTGTTCAAGTCACATTTCGAGATGGCGGACGATTCCAACCGTGCACGACTCAATGTGCAGTTCCGCATGCATCCGCAAATCATGGCGATGGTGAACCATTTTTACGAAGGTCAGTTGGAATGTGGCCTCTTTCGGCCTGATGATGACCCAAACCCTAAGCTTCGCCGTGTTCACGGACTGACATTGAAGAATGTTGACGGTGGCTCAGTTTTACTCACTCCGGGTGACCACGCGTTGTGGGTGGACACAACCTACAACCTGTACAACCAGATTCATCGTGAGGACATGGACGGCAACCAGCCACGGCGTACCAATAAGCTGGAAGCGGAGTTGATCGCCGAAACGCTAGAACAAATCGAACGGCAATCCGCTGCGCAAGGCTACTCACGAACAAACAAACGCAAAGTCGGCGTGGTGTCTTTCTATGCCAACCAATGCCGAGAAATTCGTGCCGCGATCCGCCGCCGCAGGCCAAAAGAGTCAAACGGGCGATTTGATTGCCTGGATGTCGAAGTCAATACCGTGATTCGCTATCAGGGCAAAGAAAAGTCCATCGTGCTGGTTAGCATGGTGCGCCATGATGGATACGACCCCTTTCGATCAGGCAATCAACCCCGACGTCGTTCCAGCAAGGCCAATGTTGCTCGGTTTGAATTTATTAATGTGGCATTTTCGCGTGCGCAGGAACTGCTGATCGTTTTTGGTGCGAAAAGTATGTATGCCTCTTATGAGGTGGACTTGCCGCGCATGGACAGTGCAGGCAGCGTGAAGCGAACTGTTTACAAAGACATCCTGGATCAACTGGAGCGCGATGCACGGCTGGTTCCTGCAAGGCAATTGATGTCGCCTGACATGCTACCCCAACAGCAACAACAGCGCGGCAGGTCTAGTGCCCCGACTCATCGGACGGCTGCGACCAAAAACGACAAGTATGGTAGCCGGGGAGGCCGAGCATGAAGCTAGCAGAAATTTCCGTTCCCTTGCCCTTGTATCGCATTGAATCCGATGTGACCTATCACACAGAGCGCAAGCCCACAGTATTTGAACGAATGGTGTTGCGACTGTGTGATCCTGGACTCCATTTGCCCGACAAACAGAACTTGTCTTTGCTGGGAGTTTTCCGCGATCAACTGGGTGCAGGTGACGTGCGTGAACTGCTGGAAGGCTGCGTATCTGAACTTTCCGCTTTGGGAGCACTGCCCAAACGTTACGCTCAGGATAGGCTTGAGATGCCTTTAACTGAGCTTGAATTGACTGCCGACGGCTTGCAATTTTTGCGTAGCGACAGCCTGCCGGTTCGCTCGCGCACGGTTAAGGTCTGGCACCGCTATGACCCCATCAGCGACGAGATTAAACCCACACAAAATGATGGAGCGCGTCTCAGCCAAAGTGATTTCAGTCGCGTCAGAGTCGCGGATCAGGCTTTAAGGCCGCAAAATCCGCTTCCGCAGGTTGAGCGCGCTATAGCTCAGGAAAAGTATGATTGGAAAAACCCTGCGACAGTTATAGACCGCATCGCGCCCATGGTGCAGCCAGCGGGATGGGGAGAGCGCCGACTCGAGATCTCGTGCAGTGAGGATGGTGCACTGTCCGCGAGCGCTCCGCATGATTTAGCGTTGCAGCGTTGGCTGGAGCAAGCGCAACCCGAACTGGCATGGTCAATTCTGCTTTCTGATGCACTGACAAGCGAGCCGGAATCCTTGCTACCCATTGTTGACTCTTCTGTTTTACGAGACGCCCGCACTGCCAGCTCCATTGTCACAACTAAAGGGGGGGCAGCCAGATCGCGGTTGTGCATCGTTGCTCAAGGGGTTGCGGCTGCGGATGCAACAACACCCTCTATCATTTTGTCGTCTGAAGTGAACTCACCAGCACTGGTTGCCAATGGCAAACAACCGACCGCATTCACACTGCTCGTGCCCGCCCCAGCAGGAATTATGACGGGATTTCGTAGCTTGTCTCTGCCCCAGATCGACGGAGCGAGCATTCAAGTAGAAGTGGCTGGTAACCTCCGCCTCTATTGGGCCGGACAACCGCGTTTGTGTGGCCTGGCGGTGACGTTGAATGACCAGGCTGCAAATGCGCTATGGGCCAAGCTGCGCAGAGAATTAGAGGGCACTTGTGAGCACTCCGATGATCCACGCATTGCCTTCATGTCTGCAGCATGGCGGGATGTTGATGCACTCGGTGAAACTGTGTGGCAATGGCTTGTCACGCGTGCTGAACAGCCTCTGGATGACCTGATGGCGTTGGTCGAACCCACTACGAAAGCAATTGGATTATGGCGGCCTGATAGGAAAGACTGGAGATCTGCTTGGGAAGAATCTCTGTCGAAAGCTATTGAAGTGTCGTTGAGACATACGCACTATCAGCTAGATCCTGAAGATGTCGTTTCTCTATTAATCCAGATAGCTCAGGTCCTATCTGCCGACAAAGCTGCGTCGTTGCAAGCTGCGCTGCTGCGTCATGCGGCCCCCATTCGTGCCTTGGATTCATTGGCAAAGTTGCGTTCTGCTTTGCTTTCATCCATTGAAATTCCAGAAGAATTGCTTTCCAGCGAATTGCGGCAAGTGTGGCTTGAGCACGCATTGCAGCGCAAAGAGTTGAAGCTGTATGGCCCACACGCCATACAGCAACCAATGCAAGTTATTGAGAAAGCCGTCCAGGATATTTACCGGACTATTGGCGAACAGGCGTTGAAGGCGGCGAGTAATGATCAAATAGATGTGCGTACCCTGACTCCAGGTGCATTAAATGCCGTGCGCGCTTGGCGTAAAGCAGCTGAGCATTTCCACGCTTTAAATACATCATCCCCCCACTGGGATACGTTGAATAAAGCAGTGGAAAGCTGGAATCGTCTGGCGCAGGACATGCTGGCCCCGGTTGAGAATGGGCACCGCATTGTAGTGTTCGACACCAGCGCTCTGATGGAAAGCCCTGAATTTTTGCAGGATCTTCGTTCAGATGATATTCCGGTTGTTCCCCATCTGGTTCTGAGCGAGTTGGATGGCTTAAAGTGCAGCGAAGATGGAGATCGGGCAGCTAAAGCTCGAGCAGCTATTCGCCAGCTGGATGCAAATTCATCCCGTATCCGCCATGAAACAGAATACACGGGCTTGCTGCCCGCAGAGTGGGATGCTAAGCAACCCGATCATTCCATTCTATCAACTGCGTTGTTCTTCCGTTTGAATGAAGTTTTGTTTCTAAGTAATGACATCAATCTACGCAACAAAGCCAAGTCGCTTGGATTAAAAACGCAGGAATCCAATACATATGCACCTTCGAAACTTGTGTCCGCGGACTCTCCAAAAATGCATCCACGCAAGCAAAACAATAGAAAAAGAAGGAAATAAACTATGAGTCGGGCAGACGAATATCGCTACCAAATTCAAAGGCAACGTAAGCAAGAGCTTGATCGACAGCGAGTGCGTGAAACAACGCGCCCTTTCCTTGAGCGCTACCGTAGCGTATTGAATGATGTCATCGGTCAAGGACTTGATGCCGTAGTTTCGGAAGAGTTTCGTGAGTTAAGCATCGCTCTTGACCGAATGGAGACTTTGTTGGGCTCCGACCCGTTTGCTGCCAGAGATATGAGCCGTTCGCTAGGTGGACGATTTCACGGATTACCAAGATTTGCTCGTGAGCAGCGTCGATCCCGTCAAGATGCGGAGCTAGCCACCGCCGAAGCATTCCGCAAAGCGCAGCAAGCAGAGGCCGAACGACAGTTTCAGATAAGGGCAGAACTTGAGGCTGCATGGCAGGAGAGCTTGAGCAACTGGAGCACTCCTGTCGCACTCAACGCCGCGTTTGCTGAATTGCAGCAATTACGGGCGCGACTACTTGGTGATGCCGCCGGTAATATGACCCCAGCGCAAATTTCAGCCTCCTTGCGCGAAGTTCGGTTGCGGTATGAAGGGGATGCTGAACGTCAGTTGCAGGAAATGAAAAATCGTGCACAGAGTGAAGCCGTTACCGATGTTCTTACGCTGCAAAGAGAGCAGTTGGAGCTGGAGGCGAAAAAGAACAGCGGCGAGCGCTCCGCCAAGTTGCGTGAGGCGTTGGCTCATGCGACAGGGCTTGCTCCTGAAGAGCAAGCTGAAGCCTTGAACCAACTGGCGCAAGAGCAGGATGAAGCTGCCGTAGATGAAAGTCAGCGTCGTGAAGTTGTACGGGCTGTTTATCTGTCACTGCAACAAGCTGGCTTTGTCGTGGATGGTCCCGAGCATTTCACATCACAAGGGCATGACGAAGTGCTGATTCGCGCCCGTCGTCCTGCTGGCGCGCAAGCAGATTTCCGCGTCAACCTGAGCGGGCACCTCAGCTACAAATTTCATCAATACAAAGGCAAAACGTGCGAGAAGGATGTTGCCCCCGTCATGGCAACGCTGCAAGATGCTTACGGGATTAGTCTGAACGACAAGCGAGTGATTTGGGTCAATCCCGATGATCAAGATCAGGATGCTCGCCCTTACCCGGATGCAACACAGGAGAGATGCAAATGAGTTCAGCTTTGTTACCTTGGCAGGAAGATTTTCGCCGCGAATGCGGAATACGACGCGGATTGATATTGCACGGTAATACGGGTGATTTGACATCCGATCCCGAAGCTCCAGGACAATGGACGGTTTTGCCTACCGCGTTGATGAACCTGCTGCGTCAGCGTGGATATCAGCATGTGGTCTTTTGGAACCGCGTCAATGGTGTCAGTGGTGTCGATGCGAGGACTTGGGGGGAATTGCAAAGCTTAGTTGTCCCCCCTGCTGCAATAGAAAGTACATCTGAAGGGAATGCCTATGATATGGGTGATTTGCCGCCCACGCCTTTGGCGCGCCCCGCATCCAACGGCATCACGGCCAGCGCGGATGACTTTCTAGCTGTTGCTGCACAATGGCTGCGGCAGCCACGCGCAGATAGGCCAGTCGCTTTTGTGCTGGACTGGACACAATACTTGTTTGGCAGCGCCAACTCGCTGAGCGAGAACGAGCGCGGCTGGCTACTACGCCTGGGGCAGGCGACTCGTGATGCCGCCGTGGTTCGCAATGCTGAAAGCATAGGCCAACCTCAATCACTGCTGGTGCTGCTGTGCGGGGGCTTGAATGTGTTGCCACCTTCGCTTTACTTGAATAATCCACTATTTAAGGAAATAGCCATTCCCTTTCCATCAAGGCTAATTCGCGAGTCTGCAGTACTGGGCTTGAAGGAAGTGTTTCGGCTGCTGCCCCCTTTACAGCAAGGAGGGCGTGAGCTGGCTGACTTCGTTGACGGTTTAGAAGGCCAGAGTATCCGCGACATTCACAACTTGGCGCGACTCTCACGACAGGAGACTGAAGTTTCAAGTGCTTTGTCTTTGCTCAATCTTTATCGCCACGGACGCAGACACAGTCCTTGGGAACAACTAGATCACAAAAAACTTCAGACCATTGTCGAAACCCTAGGGCGGCGGGTTAAAGGGCAAGGGGAAGCTATTGAATCGGTACGGCGCATCCTTGTGCGTGCCTTCACTGGGCTATCGGGGCTTCAACACTCTTACAGGCAACGCACTCCCAAGGGCGTGTTGTTTTTTGTTGGCCCAACCGGTGTAGGTAAAACGGAATTGGCAAAGTCCATTGCCGAATTCCTCTTTGGCGACGAAGAAGCCTGTCTTCGCTTCGATATGTCAGAGTTTAATCACGAACATGCCGATCAGAGGCTGGTGGGCGCACCTCCAGGATATGTGGGTTACGAAGCTGGCGGACAGTTGACCAATGCTATCAAACAAAGGCCATTTTCCCTGTTGCTGTTTGACGAAATCGAGAAGGCGCACCCGCGCATTCTCGACAAGTTTTTACAGATTCTTGAAGATGGGCGCTTAACGGATGGCAAGGGGGAAACGGTGATGTTTTCAGATACCGTTATCGTATTCACTTCAAATATTGGCGCAGCCGAGGTCAGTTATGAAAGTCAGGATGTGCGCAATGAATTCATCCAAAAGGTGCGGCAGCACTTCGTGCACGAGCTAAAGCGCCCAGAATTGTTGGGCCGAATCGGCGAGGCCAACATCATTCCATTTAACTTTATGCGTGACGATAACTTCTTGATTGACATCGCTCGCGCAAAGCTGGAACCGTTGCGCAAAGGGCTGAAGGACAAATGGGGGGTGTCGGACTTGAAATTGATTAAGGAGGCCGAAATACTGACCTTGCTAGTCAGGGACGTGGATCGCGGAACGGGAGGGCGCGGCGTCCCCAACGCTCTGACCAATAAGCTTATTGATCCATTGGCCGATTTTCTGTTTGAACAAATGGTATCGCCTGCTGAGATCCGAGGTAAGGCAATTGAAGTTCATATTGCCGGAAGTAAATTGCTATTCGAGTTGGAGTGATGCTATGCATTGGTTGAATTTGGCGTACCGCTTACCTTTTACTGAGGCTGAAGGTCCGGGGCGGAGAGCTGCAATATGGGTACAAGGTTGTAACAAACGCTGCATAGGTTGTTGCAACCCAGGATATTTGCAACTAACTGAACGTGATTTTGTGTCATCAGAATCGGTATTAGATTGGCTTGAAAACGCTCATAAAACTTATGACCTAGAAGGGGTAACCTTTTTAGGAGGCGAACCTATGCTTCAAGCTAAAGGTCTCGCTTACCTCGCAAAGGGAGCACAAACTCTTGGACTATCGGTCATGGTGTTCAGTGGTTATACAATAGAGGAACTTTCATCACTCCAGCTTCCAAGTTATAGAGAGCTTCTTCTCTACACAGATATTTTAGTTGATGGTCCCTATGAAGCCAAATTGCAAGATGATAAACGTCGTTGGGTAGGATCAGAAAACCAAAAAATTCATTATTTAACAGATCGGTATACTAGCGAGATTGAAACAGAAGGATATGTAGAGCGAACTGTGGAAGTACATCTTAACTCAAATGGAGTTATTTTTATTAATGGATGGCCTGAAAAAAAAGGGTATACGGATTTAATGGTTGATGGGGCACCTTCACCCCATCAATCTGATACCACCCTCAGATGGTTGATAGATCGACTCCGTAGTTGAGTTCCTCTGCGAAGTCCGGCAGTCCGTAACCGATGGTTTTCTTGTAGAAAGGAGAGACCTTCGCAGTCGGTGCCTTCTTCTTGTGCTTCGTGGTGTAGAGCATTCGTGCCCGCATCACCTCGAAGGAGTAACCGCGCCCTTCACGGTTCTTGTCCTTGGCCAGTCGGTTGATGGACTCCGTGTAAGCGTTGGTGACGGGCATGTCCGTCTCGAAGTAGGTCATGGTCTCTTCGCGCCAGTTTCCCACTGCCCTGACCAGATCGCTCCAGACTTCCTTTTGGTCCTTCGGGATGGTGGCTATCCACTCGTCCAGGGCGGCTTCTGCCTGGAGCCGTGTGGTGGCGTCCCAGATGCCGTAGAAGCGCTCCTTGTGCTCGTAGGCGGCCAGCAGTTGCGGGAACGCGCCTGTCCAGGTCTCCATGATGAGGCGCTCCCGGTCTGAGACTTCGTGAGCGCGTTTCAGCAGGATTTTCCGGTCTCCCTTGAGAGTCCGGCTCTGGGACGGTTTCAGCTCCTTTCTGAGGCCCTTGCGCACTCTCTCTAGGGCATCGTTGGCCATGCGCACCACATGGAACTTATCGACCACGATACGGGCCTGGGGCAGCACAGCCTTGACCGCTGCCCGGTAGGGGTTCCACATGTCCATGCTGACGATCTCGACCTTCTGCCGGTCTTTCAGCTTCATCAGGTAGTTGGTCACCACGTCCTGGCGGCGGGTGGCCAGCAGGTCGAGCAGGGTTCGCTCCTCAATGTTGGTCAGAATGCAGCGGTAGCGCTTGTTCAGGTATAGCTCGTCAATGCCCAGGATGCGGGGCGTCTCGAAGCGGTGCCAGCGCCCCAGGAACTCGGCGCGGGCGTTGAAGATGTCGCGCACCGTCTTCTCGTCCAGGCCGGTCTGTGCCGCCACAAAGGTGTAGGGGTGGTTGAAGGATTCCTTCTCCACGTACTCATGCAGCCGCAGTGTCATACGGAATCCGTCCACCATCTCCGGTAGCTGGGGCCTGAATGTTGTCTTGCAGGCCCGGCAGGTGTATCGGCGGCGGACCACCCAGAGAGTGACCCGCTTGCCGTGGATGGGCAGATCACGATAGGGAACGTCACGCTTGCCGAACCTTACGAACTCACCCTGCACGCCGCATTCCTCGCAGGCGATGGGATCGGGCACGTCCACCTGGAAGTGCATTTCGTCGTCGGTTGATTTGCAGCCCAGTACTTGGTATTGCGGCAGGTGAAGGATGTTGTCGGGAAGTTCGGTCATGGTGTTGTATAGGCGTAGGTGTCAGTCAGATCCATCCGACTCGGCATTGGTGTTTGCTTTTTTACCCAACAAGCTGCTGGAAACGAAAAGTAAGGCACCGAGGACAATTGCAATATCAGCCAGGTTGAAGGCCGGCCAATGCCAGTCTCGCCAATAGAAATCAAAGGAATCCACAACATAGCCGCGAAAGACCCGGTCAATCAGGTTGCCCATGGCGCCACCGAGGATAAGACTGTAAGCGATGGCTTCTCCTTTATGACGATTTTCAAGGATCAGCTTGATCAGAAAAATCGAGACCACTACCGCGATTCCGATAAAAAAGTAGCGCTGCCAGCCTCCACCATTCGCAAAAAGACTGAATGCGGCACCGGTGTTCCATAGGTGCACCCAGTTAAAGAACGGGGTCACCGAAACATACTCGCCATAGGCCATTGATTGCTGCACCAGCCACTTTACAGCCTGATCAGACGCTGCCAGCAGGCCCGATATGGACAATAGGGCATACGGCGAGAGCTTTTTGCCAATAATGAGCATTATTTAACCCTTCAACGCCAAAATGCGTCTGGCACCGTTAAGTACAATGCCCCCCGCGATGGTGCCGATAATCAGATCCGGATAATTGGAACCGGTCCACGCGACCAGGGCGCCGGCGGTGATGACCCCCAGGTTGATCACCACGTCGTTGGCCGAGAATATCCAGCTTGCCTTCATGTGCGCCCCGCCTTCCCGATGTTTGGATATGAGCAGCAGACAACTGGTATTGGCAATCAATGCGACGAATGCGATAGCCATCATCACCAGCGATTCAGGCTCACTACCGAATACAAAGCGTCTCACCACCTCTACGAGCACGCCCACAGCCAAGATCAGTTGCAGTACACCAGCAAGATGCGCGGCACGTACCTGCATTTTCACGCTATGTCCAACCGCATAAAGGGCAAGCCCGTACACCGCCGCATCGGCAAAATTGTCCAGGGATTCTCCAATCAGGCCGGTGGACCGGGCGATCAGACCGGCAGTCATTTCCACCACGAACAGAAGTGCATTGATGCCGAGCAACCAGCGCAGGGTCCCGGATTCTTGCTTAGCAGAAGCTGCCGAAAACTCGGCGGCCTTGATGGTCTCCGGATTTGCAGCGACGGTTTCCTGAAGCGAGGCGCCTAGCCCCAAGGTCTTCAGTTTCGAGGTGACGGGCTCGACCTCGCCGTCATGCACGACCTTCAGCCGGCGGTTCGACAAGTCGAAGGACAGCGCCCGAATCTCCTCAAAGCCGTTCAGGGCTAGGCGAATCATTCGTTCTTCTGATGGACAGTCCATCTTCGGCACGGCATAAACACTGACCCATCTCCCTGGCGCCTCGGAGGAGGCCTGTATATCGGTATCCGCTGCGGACGTTGCATCACCGCCACAGGCGCCACCACAGGATTTGCTCATGATACGACTCCACTTGAACAATGTTGTGGTACCATTTTAAACTATAAAGCTACTATAAGGTCAATAGAGTAAAGAATCCGTTGGGGAGGAGGCTGATGCGCATTGGTCAGTTGGCGCAGTTGGTAGGGGTCGAAACACAGACGATCCGCTTCTATGAACAGCAGGGCTTGTTGCCGCCGCCTGATCGGCAGGACAACGGTTACCGTGTCTATACCGAGAAGCATGGTGAGGGGCTGGCCTTCATCCGTCGCTGCAGAATCCTGGGCCTGTCACTGGCTGAGATTCACGAACTACAGAGCTATCAGGACGACCCTCATCAGCCTTGTACCGCCGTCAACGCCTTGCTCGATGATCACATCTCTCATGTGCGGTCGCAGATAACCGCTCTGCAAGCGCTTGAGAAACAACTCGTTTCACTGAGAGCGAGTTGCAACGATGACCGGGAAGTTGAGGCGTGTGGGGTTCTTGCTGGAATTAGCGAAGGAAACATGCACCAGCAGTAGGTGAAGCATCAACCAGATAATCCGATGAGATGCCGGTCTGTCTCACTCTCATGCAAAGGTAAGATCAACCATTTAATCCGCTTACCCAAAAAAAATAAACAATTAAATTTAATCGATTGGTTATGAATTAATTATCACTAATTAAAAGAGTATGCCACTACAGCGTAATGCCAACCGCTAAAAAACGTAGCGACTGAGAAGAGTGCTTACTATCTGAAATCAAAATATTCAGTGGCTAGTCCTCAAAAATTAAAAAAGTAGTACTTTCACTAGATGAGACCTTGATATTATCTTTTGTATAACGTGCTCTAAGTTGCAAAGTGCGTAAAGAAGGTGAAGTTATTAGTGCCATGTTCAGAATTGGGTTGGCGCCTAAGTTAATTTCTCGAAGATTGTCACAATAACCTAAGTCTAAAATTTCATTGCGAATATTATTTCTGTAAAGAGATATTCGTTCAATTGATTTTGGAAACCTAATAGTGGATATATCCGTAATATAGTTTTTGTACGCTAATAGTGTTTTTAAGTTGTGTAACGAATTGATTGAGCTTGGCAACTTAGTCAAAGAACATGCTGATATATTAAGGTATGACAATGTACTGGCCGTATGTAGCTCATTAAAATCAAGAGGTGGGTTTCCCCTTAAATCAAGTTTTTCTAGCTGAGTGAAAGATGAGAAATCTGGTAAGAATGATAACCCGTTAAAACGCGCATTTATTTTTTTTAAATTCCGTAATGAAGACACAAGTTTCCATAGTTTTAACATCTGCTTATTAGATAAATTATTCGTAAGCCCTCTCGGATATGGCTGATTATCAGTCAAGTCAATTGACACAATTTTACCACTTTCGACTCCCACATAGACCGGAAAATTAAGCAGTTTACATATATGACGATAGAGTTGTCTCTCACTGCTAGATACAACGCTAACATCGTTTTGCAGGGACGTATCTTTTTTCTCATCAGGTGTATTGTTTGCTGAATAAAAAGTATGCCATTCTATATTTTTGTGTAGATTGGCTTGTATATCTACGCCGCGAATCCAGCCTACATTGACTTGCCTTAAGTTTGAATGGGCTAGAATTAGTTTTATGGCTTCGTAAGAAGCTGAGCTCTCATTCTTAGATGGATAACTTGTCATGAAGTCGCCAACTATCAGTAAATTCTCAGGCCCTTTTTTATTTATTATGTGAGCCTCTAGTCCATCAGGAAAACGTTCATCAGAGCATATTGAAAAAACAAGTAAATCATGTACGTGATTTTCAAAATGAAGCGCCACTTTTCTGCATGATTCTCCACCAAATATACTATTCACGTTCTACATCCTGTTGAATTTCATAAAGTACTTTAATATAAGAAGTTAATAGTTTATCAGAAAGGATAGGGGTTATAAAACTGTGAAGAATAATGGCTATATTCTCCTTTATTGTTGGATACCTTCCAATTAGAAGATCTGCACAATCCTGCGGGGAGCGTGTATAAACCCCTTCGTTTAGTCTTAACAATCCCGCAATTCGTAAAATTGCTTTTGATAAGTGAGGGATACGTTTGCTCTGAATATTTCTATTCGAGGTCTTGATGACTGAGTTCAACTTTGATTCGGCTTCTCGTAGGGCAAAAATTATAACTTCATGTTGCTGTTTCTCAAACAGTGTAAATGAGACTGATAAATCTTTTCCATAGAGCAATTTACCTGTTTTGTTAACTA
Source organism: Shewanella sp. SM20 (assembly GCF_025654545.1). Lineage (NCBI taxonomy): Bacteria > Pseudomonadati > Pseudomonadota > Gammaproteobacteria > Alteromonadales > Shewanellaceae > Shewanella > Shewanella sp. SM20. The sequence goes on from NZ_JAKKRK010000002.1 coordinate 49,671, forward strand.
ATAAAGTATTAAATAATACCTCAGGGGTTTCATTGCTAACATTGATGATTTTAATATCAAGGCGAGGTGTTGAAGGCAAGGCGTTGTGCGCGTCGTTTGAGATTTCGACGGCTTTTGCCCTTACTATATTTGCATCGTCATGCGTGAACAATAAGAAATCAATATCTATGGGTTTATCGTAGCTTGACACTGAGGGTAGTAGCGCTGAGCCTCTTATATAAAGCGCAGTGTTCTTTGAGCTAGAACCCCATAGATTTTTAATAAAAGGGGCTAACTCTATTCTTGATAAATCGAAAAAACTAATCATCATTCAGTGAAGAAATTAGAATATCGCAAATTGTCTTTATTTCACTTTTGCTTAGTTGTCTGAAAGTTAGCCTTTCGTCCGTAACTGAAAAAGGCTGGTCGGCTCTTAGCTCTTTGTGGCGAACTGTGGCTCTATCAACTAACTCTGAAACCGACTGAAAACATCGTGGTGTATGAATGCCAATGGCTATGTGAATAGATTGCATTTCAGTTTTCACTGAATGTGCTCGACCAGGTGGTAAATATAGTATTTCGTTTTCTTTGATAGTTAAATTGCTCGGCGATATGCTTTGCGCTTCATTGAGGATCGTGACAGCTTTGTGAGGGTAAAACTCAGATTGCTCAGCACCAAGAGACCATTCCTTTTGCCCGTATAATTGAACAGCAAATATATGATGGGGATCGAAATGAATCGGGATCCCGTTACTTGGTCCAAACGAGAAATATCCATTAAGGGTGATTCGGGATGAAAAAAGTGTCGATATTAAATCATCCCAAATCGCGAACTCTGGTAAAAGTGAAGCGAGATTTTCAACCTTAATCGTGTTTGGCTTGCAAGCAAGGTGAGCTACTTTTTTTGGTTCTATCATTTCATCTAGACCATGCTCGGTCGACTTTGTATATAAGAGTGGGCTTAATGCTCCTCCTTCGTTCAACACTCTAACTTGTGGATATTTTAATCGGGGCTGCGCTAGTATTTTAGCCAACAAATTAGATGGTTCGGTTATTTTCAAAGCTGATGGGAGATTTGCTATATGCAAATATTCTTTTCCCCAGTAAATTTGAAAAAATTCGCGTATATCTTTTTGGAAAAGGAACTCTTTAAATTTCATTATGTATAATACTTTTCAATGCGTTTGAGCATCTAGGATCGCCGAAAGCTGGGAATTTTGCTCTTTGGGACGCGCCAGGACATCCACCATGACATAACTCCCAAGCAGGACATGTATGACAAGTTGCTTCTAGTTTAGGTAGTATTGGTAAGGTATTCAACCTGTCTAAGATTTCATCTGTTGTGTCTACTTTAAAGTCGCCAGTAATCTTTTCTTCCATGCAAGCACAAGGATATACAGTGCCATTGGGGTTTATGTATAGTTTAGATCTTCCTGTACCACAATTTTGTGCCGATAAGTTGGAGTGTTTAGCTGTTGTAGCGATGTCATCAGCGTTGAAAATAGTTGTCTCGGAAAACATAGGCGCTACTCTTAAGCGGCGTAAATTTGCTGCTTCATGCCTAATTTTTGCAACAAACCTGTTCCATGCAGTTGTTGTAACGTCATCTTTATCATCAGCTCTACCAGAACCGACTACGCGTTTCACGTTCCAATAAAGGAAGTTCACGTCGGATAAAGCAAGGTCAAGCTTATTGAAAGAGTTAATGTTATGCTTTGTAACTGTAGAAGCAATCGTAACATTAATACCTAGCTCAAATAGTTTGTTAATATTGGTAAGCGTTTTTTTAAAAGTTCCCTCGCCTCTAATGCCATTGTGTGTTTCTTCATCACCATCTAAAGATATTTGTATAGAAACATTTTTAAAGTCTATGACTCTTTTTAGTTGACTAAATCGTAATCCATTCGTATTAATAACCACTTTTTTAAAGTTTTTAGCACTTTTTTCTACAATTTCATAGAATGAGGGATGTAGAGTGGGCTCCCCCCCGCTGATTAACATCACAGATTCTTTTCTTATAAAAGAAAGTTTATCAATAATCTGAAATGCTAAATTTATATCTATCATTTCAGTAAAATAAGGTGTTGAAGAGCGAATGCAATGACTGCAAGAAAGGTTGCATTTTCGGGTGAGCAGAAGGTATATTTGCTCAAGTTGAAACCTTCCATGTTTAGTATTCAAAATAAATCCTTATATTTGTATATCTTTTAGTTAAAATGGCAGCGATAACTTCAGGTATTAAGTTATCGCTTTTAGACCACTTTATAAACGTCGTGTTAGGCTAATCCCATTCATACCAGCTACCAAAGCTGTCAGATAAATCTGTTTTTACTGATTCGCTTGAAGCTGGGAACTCATTGTTTACTTCTCTTTCTAAAGCTGAGCTAAAATCTGGCTTAAATTCATAGGTTGAATGCTGAGTAGTCGTTTTTTGCATAGAGTTATTTTCCATATTAACATCTTTAATTTAGAAGTTGAGGTTACGATGAAGGAGTATAAATTTCAAGCCTTGTTCGCATCTGCGTTTTTGCCTAAATCAATCTTAGGTAAGCCTTTTCCGAACTGGGCTCCTAGTATTAATTACCCCTAGTCCTATTGCCTTGTTCATAACTTTCGCACTAACCAATTGTAGTGGTCAAGTAAAATTGGCCGTTGTAATCGCGTAGGCTCAATTTCGGGCTGTTCAGCTGCCTGTAACGATACATAGCCGTTTCTGATAGGGAGCGTTGGTGATTGTCATTCTCTTGTTTCCATCGTTTGAGTTCATCACTTTTCGGTGCGCTGACGGCCTCGTTTCTGGGGGGACTTCTTCCCAATAACCCACATTTATTCGCTGCGGTATCTTAGGTTTACTCCCTTCCCCCGTGCCAGGATTATTGTCACCCCTAAATAATCACTATTTTTAAAGACATGGTATGGCAAAAGAGAACGATATGGCTCGGTATTCAACAGAACGTAAAGTGGCGATCCTTAAAAAATTATACATCTTCACAAGTTAACAGTCTCAGAGGTTGTTCGGAAAGATGGCATAGCGGTGGCTAGCACGAAACACACCGTTGGCCAGCAGCACCAACCTGGTGCCGATGGGCTGATTAACCGGCTCACCACTTTGTGCTATGGCTGCCACATCGCACAGCATATAAGCCCTGCAGGCATTTGGCGGCACCGATACCCCGGCTATCGGCAGTCATGAAGCAGCAGACTGCGATCTTGTTCAGCTCTATCCACAGCCGCGCAGATCGCCACCCCATTGATGGTGAGTGGATAAGCGAGGCTGACTGCACCTGCTGTTTGAAGGCTTGATGAGTGGGCGTCAGCATGCTGCTGACCCGCCCTTGTGCTTCGCTGATGGCCCCGCGACTGAAGCTCAGGCCAAAGTGTTGTTTCAACGGTTGCTGTATCTGGCTGACGCTCTGATGAAACTTCCAGCTTGGCAGGGCGATATAACTGAGCAGGTTCGCCCCATCTAGGTGCCACTCACCTCTGGCAGGTCAAACACCTGATGCACCCGATAAGGCTTGTTATGGGTCAACACCTTGCCACCACAGCAGGGGCAATCCGTAGGCGGATAGTAAGACATCACGGACGGGTATCGTGTGTATGGCGTTCCCCCCGATGGCCTTTATGGCTAGGCTGAGAACCACGTCCGGACGTTGCCGAGCAGTCGGAGCTCTTCCGGGCTTGTCACTGGAAGGGGCTTGGAAGAGTTGCCGCTGTTGGCTCCTGCGGTCCTCCAACTCGGTAATACGGTCTAGCATCTTATATATCAGTTTGTGGGTCTGCTCGAAGGGTAGAGAGTTAACCGCCGGTGTCGGGTGCTTTTGAGTCATGGCAGTGATGATGCAACAGGCAGATGAGGCTTAAGAGATGATTATCCCATTTTTCATGTCAATCCTCTCTCGGTGAACGGTTACACTAGTTGTTCCTAATTGGAGGCTATTCAAAATTCTGTGTCATGCTAAAAAAATCAATGACCTATGTACTCACACTGCCTCTCTCAAAATAGATCGACAGCTGGGATATTTTCAAATGGTGCTTTTGATCGATTCTTGGCTAAAAAAGAGTCATGAATTTAACACTCTAATTTGTATTGGATTCATCTTCGACATACATCAATAGTTCCCCTGGCTCACATTCAAAATACTTGCATAGGGCATTGATGGTATCAGTGTTAGTCACATTGCCTGGCACGTTGGCTATACGCGTTAATGTGGCACGGCTAATACCTGTCTTTTCACTCACTTCAGACAAGGTGATACGGCGCTTTTCCTTGAACGCTTTTTCATCAAGCTGCTTGATGAGAAGGATCCTGATCATGTTCTATCCATAAGTCTTATTTGTCATCCATCATATCAAACGACTCATATATGACGCAAATAAAGCTTGACTTTAATCTTTTGTGGGTTATTTTAATCTAGAAAGATTCAAATGAATCATTTGTGAGTCAATTTTGAATGTGCAAGGTGACAGGTATGAATACTTATCTTACTACTGAAGAGTTATCCATAAGGATTAAGTACGACGTTCGTACTATCCGCCAATGTTTAAAGGATGCGGTACTGTTTGAGGGGATCCATTACATCCGCCCCTTTGGAGGACGAAAAATTCTCTACATATGGGAACGAGTTGAGGAGTCTATGTTGCTTGGAGCCTCTGCCCATGATCTGATAAATCAGCTGAACTAGGGGGTTGCCATGGGAACTGTAAATAGCCGAGATGGCAAACTTTATCTAGATTTTCGCTATAAGGGTGTACGTTGCCGAGAGCAGACCAGTCTTGCCGATACTCCGGCGAATCGACAAAAATTAAATAAACTATTGTTAATGCTGGAACAGCAAATGAAAGCTGGTTCATTTGATTATCGGCATCATTTTCCTAATAGCCCTAAAGTCGAACATTTCACTCAGTTAGCTAAACTCAGTCAATTCCATGCTGCTGGTGGGCGCATGTTGTTTAGTGCCTTTGCTAATCTTTGGCTGGACGAGAAGCGGGTAGAATGGCGCGCGAGTCAAATTGAGACGGTAGAGGGGATCTTAAGGTGTCACCTCATACCCGCGATGGGGACTAAGATGATAGCCACTATCTGTAAGCAGGATATTCTGGGTTTGCGTCTAAGTCTTTGTGAGGTCGATGCACTCACAAATCGCTCGCTGTCAGCTTCAAGAATCAATCACATCATGACTTATTTACGATTAATCCTAAATGAGGCTGCTGAGCGCTTTGGTTTTCAGACTCCTTGGCGAAATATCAAAGCGTTACCTATGCCGCGAACGGATATTCAACCATTTTCGTTGGTAGAGGTATATCAGATTATCGAGAGTGTAAGAGATGATTTTCGCCCTTACTACACCGTTCGATTTTTTACAGGCATGCGCACAGGGGAAATCGATGGTCTGACGTGGGAAAATATTGATTTTACGAACAGATTGATCCACATCCGCCAGTCATTAGTTCGTGGCAGCCTTGGCCTAACTAAAACGTCAAGTTCAGACCGTGCGATTGCAATGAATCAGCCTGTATATGAAGCACTTCAGGCCCAAAGTAAGCTAACCAAAATTCGGAGCAAATTCGTTTTTTGTAACCGCCGTGGAGACGCACTGAGCCATCAGAATGTGACCAAACGTGTTTGGTATCCACTGCTGGAAAGTCTGGCACTCGAAAAGCGAAATCCTTACCAGACCAGACACACTGCAGCAACCCTGTGGCTTGCAGCAGGAGAGAGTCCAGAATGGATTGCTCGGCAGTTAGGACATGCCAATACGGGGATGTTATTTAGAGTGTATTCTCGCTATGTACCTAATTTATTAGGGCAAGATGGCGCAGCGTTTGAACGGTTGATTGGCAATGGTCCAAAAGGGGAGTCGTCAAAATGAATATTAAATCCCGAACAAATAATGCTGATGACTTGGCCTGGGTACATCTGATAGAGCGGAGAAAACAGGTAGAGTTGTGGCAATTTAGCTGCTTAAGACAGTCTTATGCACTAGAGCTATCCCCAAATATTATGGAAGGTGTAAACCCTGAGGGGCAGCTAGTGATGGTTCAGTGGAGCCCTAGCAATGATTTGCAGCGGGTAAAAATAACCTTGAATATCCATGAGGTTACCGATAAAGCTGCTGTGCATCATCATTTTAAACTTGTCCCCGCAGGTTGTGAGTCAATCATTATCGATATTTGGGGGATTTTGGGACTTATCCATGATGAGGCATTAAGACGCTTTTACTTAGCGGTATTACTCAACAATGAGCTGATGGGACAGTTTTTTAACGCCAGAGCGAGCCGAAGTCATCATCATAATCATGCTTGTGGATTACTGGAACATAGCCATGAGGTGGCTGTTACGGCAGCAATGCTTTGCTGGCGATACAATGTTGGGCCTTTAAGTGTATGCGTCGCTTTTATTGGAGGCCTTTTACACGACATAGGTAAAATTCACCTTTTTTATAATGCAGATACTCGGGATGGCATTGCAGGTTCACACGAGTCATACAATTTTATGGTGTTGGCTGAGCCATTAGAGTTGTTGTATCGAAATTCCCCCAAGATTTTTGAGGCGCTGAGTAGTTGCTTATCGGTCAAGATCGGGCGCCGCTCTGAGGCATATATTCCGGCCTCTATGGTGAGACTATGCGACAATCTCTCCATGGAAGTATGCCATTGGCGCACCGCTTTTGCAGATGTGCCTCCACATCATTGGTACGCTCATTCTGCTATGAACGATCAATGGTATAAGCGGCTCGGATGACGCTTGGTGACATTAACTCTGTTCCCATTGCTTTATTTGCTCCGCTTTGAACAGGATAATCGCCAGCTGGTGGAATAAGGTTTTCAGTGCCGGGGAGGAATATTGGCTTATTGCTTCGTCGCCGCGTGTTTTTATGTGCCGTAAAAATAATGCTCCAGATCCTTCTGGATATTCATTTATTTTCTGTAACGTGTAGCAGGTTATCTGAAGGTTGCGGTGGCATTTCCACTGATTATAGGGTTTTCCATATTGATAATGCAGTATAAGGTGCCAGCGCTTCCAAGTAAAAAGCTTGCTTACCACTGCCATAAATCGCTGAAACTCTGTTGTTTTGTTAAAGAAAATCGACGGGTTACTGCTGGTTGTATGCGTTAAGTAATACTTAATAGCCCATTGTAATTCGACGTTTCCTTTTTGACTCGACTTGAGTTCGCGACATACTTGTAGGGCTGAATAAATATCCTTTCGAACAGAAATATCAATGGGGTCTGCGGGTAGCAGCGCATTACAACGTCTGTTTGCAAATAATCGGCCAATGCCTCGTGGTGTTTTTAACATCCGAAGTGCCGTTGCAGTATCTATCCAGCGTTTGACGCGTTCAGGAGTGAGGCGATACTGAAAGGCTACGTTTTGATAGTCATGACCAAGCTCAATCCTCCTGAGTACCGCCAAGGCTTGATTGTAGTGACTGCTTTTTACAACCTCATTTTTCTGGCGGATTGTACTTTGGCGAATGCCGCTCACCGGGCCCATAAAAGGGACTAGCCGCTTTCTAAAAAATGGCAGCAAACGCACAGGGGTGATGTTTCCTGATTTTTGCATCACTTTATAACGGTGTGGGCGTACTCCAAGTACAATATTTGCGGTGTATTCAGGTATTTCTTGAGCGTTTATTGCCAAATGGCAGCCCAGCAGTAAATCGGTAAAATGTAGATAGCTTCTGAATGTGGTGTCTGGACTGCTATGGCCAGCAAACACTGCCAGCGCAGAATATCTGTCTCGTAACCGGTCTTCACCAAATATCAGTTTAGATATTATCCTTTTTTGTGACGTTGGGTATGGCAACATCGTCTTGATAACTTCAGGTAATGTGATTAAGTCATCATGGGCAAGGAGTTGAAGTCTGGACAATGCTGTATGGCGAAGATGATATAGACGATAATAAATTCCGCCGGTTAACTGAGACAATATCTCTTTCACCATCAAGGAGATTTGACCAGTATTGACAACTTGAAAGGGATTAGCGTTTTCGTGAAAGAGCAATTCGTTATAACGTTTATGGCAAGCCATAAGGCGATCCCTAAGATAGCTTTCCATTAAACTTTTTTCGTTGTCGGTCAACAAAGGAAATAAAGGCACTTTTCGAAGCGCAGAGTCGGTTTTGTTATGCCCGTGGCGGCTTTCACGAATAAATAGCCAGCCGATAGAGGAAGGCTCAATGTCTTTTAGACGCAGTTTGGCGACTTCACCGGGTCTAAGACCTGTACGATAGGCTATGAGCAAATAGCACTTTAACATCCGTTGGGCTGCATGGTCTAAATCGTCTATGTAATCGATTTGGCGAAGCAGGGCTGAAAACAATGGCTCATCAACAATTGCTGCACTTACATGGGGAGTAATATTGCTACCTTCGCTGAGTGGCTGATTAAGAGGAGGGAGATCAAATCTCTGTTGTGCGAATAAATGTAGGTTCTCAAACCGACGAGCTTTATAGTGCAGTTCATGTTGACTATCAGTACGATTCATAATTTCTTGATAAAGTTCGATAAAGTCTTCACTGCTCAGGCTGTATAAGTCAATGTCTGCGGTCGCAGCCAACCAGTGGCCTCCAATTGCTCCAAAGTACCTATTCGCTGTTGATACTTCATTTTTCTCAGTAGTCAGGTGGTGAATGAGCCATTGAAGCAGGATCTCTTCGTTAGGGCAGAGGCTTGCTTGTGTTAGTTCTTGTAAATGAAGAACAACTTGGCGATTTCCTTGGGGATTGGCGTTATTCTGCTTAAATATTTCTCTTATTTGGTTAAGCAGGTATCGGTTACCTAGCTTAAAACGGTGTGATGGCGATGTTACTGAAGAGTCTGTTTGTATTGGATTATACCATTTCTTGAATTGAGCAAAGCTTCTTACGTTGCAGGGTCCTGTTGCACCTTTAAATAATCTGAACCAGTAGGCATTGGGTAGGGATGCGCTTTTTTGACGTCCCAACGAATACTCTACCAACACTTGTGGTAACTCGACATTAGGCTGAGCCTCTGCAAAACAAATCCCACCTTGTTGAAACTGTTTTTTTGGAAGAATGAGTTTAAGTTCTGACTTAATTATCTCTAAACATTGATTGATTGATTTTGGGGGCCGCCAACTTCTTGTTCGGCTGTTTAGAAATGGCTTAATTAGCCCGAGACTTATTGGATCGGGGAAAAAATGAACCTCAACCTGAGCTTTATTGGGTCCCAAATCGTCTTGAACGGTGTAGACGTTACTGGCAAACTTATGTCCTGGGGTTGGCCTCAACGTTAGCCAGCATAGGTCCTTATTGCCATTTAACGGTCTATAGTCGGTTAATGCTTTCGCCAGCGCGGGCCAAAGTGCAGGTCGATTCAGGCCCCCATAGCAAATGCAGCTCATCAGCAATCTGGCAAAGCATTGTTGGGGATCGGATGTTTTATCAAGCTTGTCTAGCAAACCGTCAATTTTTGATGCGAAGACAGAAGTATTGTGTTGCCAGGTCAAATTTCTAAGCGGTCGAACTCTACGAAGCGTGAGATAGTCTGAGGGAGGGTTGATCTGCCAAAGCCCTTGTCGGTTACCCGTTTCTAGTTGCCTGCAGATAAAAGCATATCCTCGGCGGTAAGCTGTTTCCGATTTGAGGGCCTTTCGCAGTTCTGAGTCAACCTGTGGCCAAACTGCCGAAAATCGGTCGTATTTTGGTGGTGTTTCAAACAGTTCAGGTAGATAATGTTCAAGTACGGCCAGAGCTTGTTTTATTATCGTTATATGACTTTTTTGCCGAGCAGCAGTTCTGGACTGATGCCCCAATAACCGTACTAGGGATTTCTGTTCATGTGGAAGGATCAGCGGGTTTTCCATGCGTCAACCACCGTAATTTCATGAGTGTTCAGTAGCGTTTCGATATGCTGAGCAATACGGTTGAGGTATTGAGTTGATAGCATGCTATGACGACCCATTGATTCTTCTCCAATATCTTCGTGTCCCATCCAACCATCTATTTCTGCCGGAATAACACCGAGACGCTTTAATTCGCTACGCATGTGATGCCTCCCCCAGTTGCCAGGCCAGGGTAACTGGTCTCCAAGAAATGCTTTTACTCTGGCAGGCGTGAGTTCTTGCATAATTTGGGGGATGTTGTCCTGTTCTTGATGTTTTATAAAAAATAGAAGATTTCCGCTGCCTGTCATTGCCTCGTCTGCACGTTTGAAAATATCTTTGGCGATGAGTTGACTGCGTTTTTTCAACTCTTGAAGATGTTGTAGATAATGTTCAAGTTGCTTCACTGCAGTCTGTGGAAGTATCAGCGTTCTAGCAGATATCCCATGTCGGTTTTCTTTATCGCTAATCCACCAGGTATTGTTATGGCTGTTGAAATCGGTACGTTGTCCCATTGGTGCATTAACATCGCGGTGACCGGTTGCAAACGTCAAAAGCGCCCATACGTAGCAGACATAGTGATTATGTAGTGTCGTGAGTTCTTCCAAAGATTGCTTTCGCGGGCGAGGAATTTGGCTCCTCAAAACGCGAAAAAAATTGTGTAAAGTCGATGGAGGGAGATGTAATGCACTTCCCAGTTGCTTTTTGATGGGCTTTACGTCGGGGAGTTGCGAAGCGATCTCAGCCATCTCGAAGATTGAACTCACGTATCTGTGGTGGTTTTCAATCAGTTTATCTGCATCGAAATTTGAATAGCTCAGTGCAGGCTGGTTTCGGGGAGCTCGCCCCTTTATGAGTCCGACTTCGGCACGATCTAGTCCATTATTGATATACCAGTGTTCAAGAAAACGGGTGATTCTTCCGAGACTTAAACGACATCGGTGTTGCTTGTTGATGTCATTAATGACTGACTTCAACTCTGCCGTGTCCACGTTTTGAGTAAGCTTATCTTGTAAACATTGAGGGAGCGGCAGCACCAAATGGTTTGTTATATTGTTCAAACATTTTTCTAGTCTTACATCTTGTTTGCTTGCTGGCACTGTGTGGGTTAGAGATATGCAAGGGCGATTTTTGTAATGTGTGAGACAAAATGTATTTGAAGATTGTCCTAGTGAAATAGGATCTCGACCGCATAGCAGGCACAGCAGTAGAGTTGAGCAGCTATCTGGGTTTACTCCAGTTTTAATTCCATTGGTCGTAAAACGAATGAGTTGACATATATCCCATTCGGTCAGTTGATTGTAACTGCAATTTAAAGATAACTGCATAATGCCGAGTTTTTCGGTCAAACACTTATGCTGTATAGCCCGTACCGCTCTTGAGGATGGGGAAGGAGTTGTTTTTAGTTTATTCGTTAAGGGTTTATCTTCAATACGAAATGTTCGACCAGCTGTTACCGATATAGCCTCATCTCGTTCTTGAGCCGTCGTCGGTTTTGTGGATGCGACACATAGTTCTTTAACCTCAAGGCCTGCGTCTTCAAATGCATCAACGGGATTAAGTTCGATGAAGGTGTCAGGGTCTGAAATAGGAGGTATTCTAATTCTTCTTCGTCGTCTTTTGCTCCCTGATACTGCTTCTCTAAGCACTAACTCCAAGTAGCCAAGGCCGTACTCTTGCGGGGCAGGATATTTTTCCTTTCGTAGTTCTTTAAGTTTTGACACCAGTCGTTCAACTGATGATGCGTCATCCAATTCTGGCAGTATATCTAATAGTTTTCGATGCTTGGGGTCCATCGCTACCAGACGTAGCTCGCGTAATGCATTTTCATTTCCTGAGGTTGCGAGTTGCTGGTCATGGGTATAGCGTATGAAACAACAGATAAGAACAATCGATTGGTATGCTGTGTATTTCGTTCTCCATTGTGGTGTGGCATTGGGGGGTAACACTGCACAAATGGTGGCAGCAAATGGGTATGATGTGAGAAGCTTATTTTTCTTTAAAATACCAAATATTTCAGTGTTACTGACAGAGCCTGGAGACATTTTTGTTATCAGAATTTTTACTAGCCTATCTATTAGTTCGAATTGCTCCCAATAGCCTGCTGGAAATGCTTGAATACTATAGGCTAGTTGCATTAACAGCGTTTGCTTGAGCTCTGGATTTAAATGCTCTGGCGCAAAATATTTGCTTAAAAATTCCTTTAATTTTTTGCTGGTGTTGCGTGCAGGAGGAGTCATTATTTGGGCTCCCATGGCATTGCTAATTCGGCGAGAATATCGACAGAATCAGATATTAGGCATTTAGGAAACTGGCGCTGCCGCTGCTGAACCAGAGTGCCTCTCGATATAAATAACAAATCACAAAATAGCTGGTCAGGTAGTGTATCCTTCCCAAAGAGTTCTCGTGAAAACTGCTCTGGCAGGCCTTGGCGCCAAGCATCAATAAAAGCGGCAACATATTTAGAATTGACGGATAGACTGAGCACTTGCAATAGTGATAACCATGCTTTTTTCTCGACGCTTTCAGGTGTCAATTGGCCTTGAGTATTTGTTTCTAAAACCAGAAGAGTACCTTCTGGTGGGCGACCATTTTCCCAAAAAAGAGCTGCCCAGATAGGACTATAAAACTGAAATGTTCTGGTATAGTGTTTTGCTTTATTGCTGCTTGCTTTCGAATCTATGTACTCCAAACAATATATTGTTTGGGAGGCAAATTCAGACCTGATTATTGCAGGTAAGGCATGTAGATTACATAACCCAGGTAATGATTGCATTACATCGAAAGCTTTTCTCGCTGCTGGATGTAAGTTCACCTGATGCTTCTTTTGGAGCTTCAAAATTATTTGAGCCATCAGAAATCCATTTCCTGTGATTGCGTCCTTCCTTTAATATAGGGCTCACTTTTTCATATCCCAAGTGTGATCAAAAGTTGATCAGTAAAAAGATCGATTTATGTGATCGTGATCTGATTTGTTTCCTTAATCGAATTTATAAACAAGCCACTGAAATTTTTGAATATTGAACTTCGAAATGATTTTCAGCATTCCTTGTCCTGCAAGCTGGTTTAAATCCTTAATCGTGGCGTGCGTTGTATGCTGTTTCCGTATACGCGAGCGTTGCTGTGAATTGACTAACTTTTGCCCCAAAACGGCTTAGAACAAAAAATAATTCAAATTTTGTTTAAGTACACTCCCCAAATAAATGTTATCCGAAAAACAAACTGAGAAATCTATTGATTCTAAGGGTTAGTAGGAAGAACATATCAACTAACTAAAACCCAAAATTACCAATGAGTTATGCCAAATTCTCTTTATCATTATACTGACATCAACGCTGTGCGAGGGCTACTAGAGCACAAAAAGCTATGGCTAACTGGTCATGAATTTTTGAATGATGAGCATGAGTTTATCGACGGCTATAATATGCTCCAACAGGATATCGAACAACACCTCGTAAACATCAACGCAAATAGCACCCAAAGAGCACAAGTTGGCGTTATTCTTCAGTATCTCAATGACACATTAGCCCTATCCTGTTCATTTTCTAAATCGCCTGACATGCTATCGCAATGGCGTAGCTACTGCCCACAAGAAGGTGGTTACTGCATAGAATTTGACGATGACATACTCAGAAGTTCTGTCATTAACCCTGGTATTCAGCCTGTTAGAACCTTCGAAGAATGTATTTATGATCAGAGTGAAAAAGCTCGTCAATCTCAATTGCATGCCGAACATTGCATTAACGGATTATTCCAAAATCACTCGTCGAACGCCGACCGAATTTATCAAACGTATCTGAGTTTCCTACATTTTTGTCTTAGATGTAAAAACGAACACTTCCTCGAAGAACAAGAAGTAAGGCTATGCACATATTCAAACAGCAATAGACATAATACCAATATAGTGCAGGTTGGTTCAGGTGGAACTACTCATACGACACCAATTTTTGTTAATGATCCACTCAGGTTTCGTACTAGCAAAAATCTATTGATTCCTTACTTAGAGTTACCTTTTGACATAAGAGCAATCAAATCGATCACAATTGGCCCTAACAAGAATATGGACACAGCTCTTCAAGGTTTGGAGCTTTACCTTAGAGAGCAAAGGCTCGCAGGGCAGATTATTGTTAACAAGTCAAAAATACCTTACCGTAATTGGTGAGGATTAAACTCAATATGCTCCAAAAGCTCTCATCATCGGTAGCTCAAATTAAGTTGCCGATTTTCATTTTTGGGATACCAAAAGTTATCTGAACGGTAAATTGACTCCTCTGCGGCTAGCTCAGAATTGTCCCCAAACGAGTCAATATTTGCACTAAACAAACAGTATTTGGGGTTAAAAGTATCAAAATTTGGTTGACTGCTTGTTTCTTCCGGTTGAGCAATTTGTCACCGGTGTGTTGGTGCGGTTGATGGGTTATATAGAGGTGTTCTATTACTACAGCTTTATTTCAATGTTTCTATCGATTTCAGAGACAAAGTCATGAATACACTCCTCGCTGCAGGATATGGAAAACTCATCCTTTTTGCTGCTTTAAAACATTTTGGCTACAGAGTGTAATTTCGAGTGAGCACATATTTGCTTTAAATATGAAGTTAACACTATTTTTAGCCATCAAATTGATCAAATGTTGATCAGTGAAAAGACCGTTTTTCGTGACCGTGACCATCAAATTGTTGTTAATAGTCGTTAATGTTTAGTCCGATTGTCATTCGAATAATGCTAATTAAATCAATTGACAACAATTTAGGCAAAATAGGTAACGCACTAAAATCCATATCTGCACGGCCTGTCACGCCGGGGGTCGCGGGTTCGAGTCCCGTCCGCTCCGCCAAATTGCAAAAGCCCCATCGAAAGATGGGGCTTTTTGCTTTTTACTGATCTCCTTAATTTCTGCGCTGTTCATCTTATTAGCGATGAGACTCGATTCAAATGTCAGCAAGGATCACGCTGAAATCTTAATATGATTAAGTGATAGCTACTGTGGAGCCTGTGCGGTGTCGGTGAGGATGACTTCAACCCGACGGTTTTGCTGGCGGCCACTGGCGGACTCATTATTGGCAACAGGTGAGCTTTCACCTTTACCTAGGCTACTGAGCCGATTGGATTGGATCCCTTTTCCCTGTAAAAAATGGCTAACACTATCAGCTCTTTGCTGCGATAAACCCAGATTGTATTGCTCACTGCCTACGCTATCTGTATACCCTTCAATCATGGCACCACGTGCGGGATACTTGTTCAGAAAGTTGGCTAGGTTGGTTAAATGTTGACTGGTCGATGACTTAAGATCCGCTTTGGCAGTGTCAAATAAGACATCACCTAAGGTTACGACCCAACCACGTTCTGACTGACGGGCATTCAGCAATGTGAGCTGGGCTTGCAGTTCGGTCGTTTCCTGACGCGCATCTGCAGCATCAGCACGGGCTAGGCGCGCATCTTGATGGGCTTGATTGGCCTCAGTGGTGCGAGCATCTAATCTGGCGTCATCGCGTTTTTTGGCGAGGACTTTGTGTTGATCCTCGGCAAAGCGGCTCTGCGCTTGAGCTAAGGCAATATTGACTTTTTTATCGGCAACAAACACTAGGTGCTGTGATTGTTGCTCATCTTTTACCGGTTGTTCAGCAGCGCGAACGGCTTCTTCAGCTTGTTTAATGGCAGCAGGGGCTAAAATTGCCAGTTCATTATTCGCTTGCAGTTTATTAAGTTCTGTACGGATATCACCGATGCCTTCAGCTATTTTGGGCGTACTGCTACAAGCTGCTACTGTGGTTAGGATTAGGCTATATGCCAGTAGATGGCGGCTAAAACGTAAAGGCAGACCCGATGAAACGATAGGTTTTTTCATTACTGAATTCCTCCTGAACGGCGCAACATTTCTTGCTGCAGAATGCTGATATTGTTTTTCATTTCATTATTGACGCTATTGGCTTGTGCCAGCTCAGCGCGAGCTTGTGCCAGTTCGGCCTCAAGGCTCGCCTCTATGGCGTAACGATCGGCGCTGACAGTGTCCATATTGAGTAATGCGCTGCTTGCAGATTGAAGTTTAAGTCTGGCCTGTGCCAGTTCATTTGAGGCATATTGGCCGACTCTTGCTTGCTCAGCGCGGGCAATGGTGTGTTCAGCCCGTTCCATTTCTGCGGTCTTAGTCAATGGCGTTGAACTGCAGCCCACGAGCGCTGTCGCAATACAGCCTGCCAATAAGAAGTGCTTGGCTCGCTGCAGGCCGATTGAATATTGCTGTGGTTGTTGATTTTTATTGATGTTCATTTGAAATTCCTTTCTCGGAAACAGTGTCCAGAGTGTGGTCTTTAGGTTTGTTATTCCACCATGCACAGTTAAATATGCTGGTGAATAGCCTCATTTTTGAGCCAGTTGGTATGAGTGAGTAATTTGACGCCACGGAAATTCATGATCTACTCCTCTGAGTTAAAGAGGGCCGACACAGTAAGGATTGCATCGGCTTGAGCTAAACGCAGTGTGTTACTGCAAGGTTTAGTTTTTGCACTTAATCAATGAAACTTTTCCCTGTTTGTTCGTCACGTCCTAGTCTAACGAGTGATGATTTGGCTCTTTTTCAGTCCAGTTACCTTCCTTGTCGTTTGATTTAAGTTCTTCAACCTCGCTTATTTTGTGTGCTTTTACTGGTATCCACGTCTTGTTTAGCTTTATCCGCAACTGTGGTTTTGATCATCTGACGGTTGCGGGCTACGACGGGAGGATTGGCTTTGTTGGTGTCGGAATTCTGTGCATCGTTATCGACGGATTTATGTTGTTCTGTGAATTTTTTCATATAAACCTCAAGTAACCCGGTGTAGTGCAAGAGTGCATGAACCGTACATTCAGCATGACCTGCTAAATATTGAACGTCTGTGCGTTAGCGCGCATGGGATTAGTGATGGCAATATTGGCCGCTCGGCACGTTTTTTGTTTGCTGGGTGGGTCGATACAATCAATAGTAATGCATTGATTATAAAGGTAATATTTCGGATATTAGGCAGCATCAGTTTGCGCCATGTTGGGTTGATGACTGCCTGTTTTGTTTATGCTCTGCAGTACCAGTGTGGGTTTAGTACTGAAGTGGCATATGGGATAACGATAGAATGGCTGTTGTACGAGTGGTCTAGCCATCCGTTATGTGCACAGTACGTTTATGTTTGCTGCGCTTGTTGAGGTGGCATCAGCCGTTCTGATTCCTGTCTAACGACCGTGTAACATTCACAACAGGTTTGTTCTAGTAACGCGCGATCGACCACTTCAATATTCCCACGACTGTAATTGATAATTCCCATGCGCTGCAGTTTGCCTGCCGCATCGGTGACACCTTCACGGCGTACGCCGAGCATATTAGCAATCAATTCCTGCGTCATTAACACGCGATCATCGGGCAGCCTATCTATCGAAAGCAGTAACCAACGACACAGTTGCTGTTCAATACTATGGTGGCGATTGCAAACCGCGGTCTGGGCCATTTGGGTCAGTAGCACCTGACTGTAACGCAGTAACAGGTGGAGCAGGGCGCCATGACGGTTAAATTCGTCTTTAAGCCGCTGACCAAGCAACGCCAGCACTTTGCACCACAGCGCGACTCGTGGTGCTTTCTCCTCCCATAAACAGTGCAACGCCGACCATACCATCATTGCCAACGACGGCAATTTCAGCGGATGCCCCATTTTCCATCACATATAGTAGCGAAATAATCGAGTCCAGCGGGAAATACACATAACGCTGCTTTGAGCCTGCTTCACAGACTACTTGTCCGAGTTCTAATGGAACCAGTTCCAGATGCGGGAAAATACGTTGTTTGACTTCTTCTGGCAATTCACATAACAACCGATTGGATTCTGGCGGGAAGTGAGTTTCCGGTGGCGGGCGCTCTGATACAGATTTCAGTTTTAGTGTGTCCATTATGATAGCGTGTCCTTGTTTGGTGATGTCGCTAACTCAGGTTACAGCGAGAAACACCTATGCTATGTACGGTAGCGAACATAATGGCAGGTTTTTTGAATTGTTGAGTGGAAAATATGCACTTAAGTGCGCATTGAGTGATAGCAGCTACAACAACGGGCAAGTAGAGCTTGCCGATCAAGAATATGTAATCGCCCACGATTATATGAAATGCTGCCGCGGATCTGTAAATTGCCTGCGGCCTCGGTAATACTGCTTCGCCTAACACCTAGCATGTCGGCTAAAAATTGATGGGTTAGATATAACTCATCAGTCTGAATTCGGTCGTGACTCATTAGCAACCAACGTGCTAGCCGAGACTCAATGGAGTGAAAATGGGCACAGACTGCATTTTGTGATAATTGGCATAACAAAGTGTATAGATAAGTCTCTACTATTTGCTTCAGATTGGTATTTTGAGCGAGTAAGCTTTCAAAGGATTCAATGGGGAGCCGCCAAGCTTGACCAGAACCTTGGATGATCGCCTCGGAAGGCTCTTGCCGAGTGCCCAGCAAAGTCGTCGCTCCAAGCATACCTTCGTAACCAATCAAACCCATTTCCAATGCCGGATGTTTGGGGAGTTTAGCAATCAAAGAAATAAAAGCCGTTAAGGGAAAATAGACATATTGATATGACTCGCCAGGCTTGCACAGTAAGTCGGCAAAGTTAAGTTGGACTAACTCAGCTTGCGATAATAAATCCGCTTGTTCCACCACTGGCAGATGACGGATTAATCGGTTCTGAATTTGTGGGGCTAATGTGTCTTGGTGTTGAGTGGGCATAGCGGTTCAACCTGTGGTGGCATTGACTTGGCACCAGAAAATCTGCTGCAAAAAGAAGGGCCGCAGCCCCTGAACGGGGGCTACGGAATGATGGAGATTAAACGACTAGTTGTTTAGTTGCTGTGAAGGTGCAGCTGATTTCAGTTGCATATCGTTTTTGACTGAAATGACGCCGGGGACTTTGCTTGTTAGTTTTACCGCAGTATTGATATCTTCACGCGATTTCACAAACCCGCTGAGCTGGACCACGCCTTTAAAGGTTTCAACATTAATCTCGGCCACACTTAAGTTTTTATCACCTAAAATGGCAGCTTTCACTTTGGTGGTGACCACACTGTCGTCTAAATACTCGCCAGTACCTTCTTTGTTGTATGCAGAACTGCAACTGGCCACGGCGACTAAACCTAGAGCCAGCAGGAAGATACTTAACATTTTAATTGTTCTCATCAGGTTATCCTTTTTGATAAAGAGTAAAAATGGGGCGCATTAGCTAACGCGTCCCGTTAACAGCAATATAATCAGCACCAGTAGCACTATGCCTATAAGGCCACCTGGACGATAACCCCAGTTTCGGCTATGGGGCCAAGTGGGGAGCATGCCGAGAAATAACAAAATTAAAATAATCAATAAAATAGTCGCAATTGACATGGCTAATCTTCCTGATACCGGGGCAATTTTGCACTGGGTAACATGAGTCTGTGCCGTAGCAAATGGGATGTCGGTACGCTGGCGCACTTACAGGGATCTGACGAGTCGATGTGTTTATATTCGCATTACCTGATAAGCGGTATGCCGAACAGAGCGAGTGATTGTAGAGATGCATACTCTACTTATGTCCAATGACGGACATGTTCAATTCGAAACCAACGTTTGGTATTTCACTTATTCCGTTGTCCAGTTTCATGGGCTGCGCTAATAAAGAGGTCAACAAAATGAATTATCATGATCGCGATGTTTACGGCATTTACAACAATCCACAGTTCGCTTCTCCATCATTGGCACAAGGACCCGGCCCATATCTGATGGGCGCTGAAACACTGATCGGCAATAATGTTGTTAATAATTCTGGTGAAACCTTAGGGGATATCAAAGAAATTATGCTTGAAGTGGAAACGGGCCACGTCGGGTATGCGGTACTGTCGTTCAGTACTTATTTTGGTTTTGGAGAAAAGCTGTTTGCAGTACCTTGGAAGATGCTGACACTTAATCATGAGCAAAAATGTTTTGTCATGGACATATCATTAGAGCGACTCAAAACGGCGCCGGGGTTTGATAAAGGCCATTGGCCCAATATGAAAGATGTTGAATGGGAAAACGAACTGCACGATTACTACGGTAGCCGTAGGGATTAATGGTGTTAAGCAGGGGATTTATCCCCTGCGTTATTATTTGGATTCAGTAAATATGTATAAGTGTGGTTGTGTCTATCAAGTGAGTACCACACGCATTTTAGTTATTAGGGATTTGCTCATCGCCATGGTTGACACCTAATAACGATAAAAGTTTGAGCTAGCGTATTATCGAAAGTCACTAGCGTGTATCGCTGATCAATGTCTTCGCTTCATCAAATGATTAAAGCCTTGTCGAAAGATAAGGCTTTTTTGTTTTTCTATTTTAAGTTTAAATCCCTATTTAAGGTAAATCTGATGTTTTCGGATTTGTACTACAGCTTATTTTACTTGATGTCGCTAGATTGCTCCGTTTTCTTGATTTTTCTCCATAGGTGATGAGGGAAGAGTCATATTTAACAGTGGATATATCGAATAGATAATTTCAGCTTACTGTTCATGCTGTTGTCATCTGCGTCATTAAAGCTAAGCTCATTAGTATTTAGCTCAGTTATCTAAAGGATTTATATGGTTGAACACATTACTGGCATGCTAGCGCTAATTGGAGTGCTATCGTTATTTTGTCAATGGCTTGGCTGGAAACTGCGGTTACCAGCGATTTTACCCTTGTTGCTATGTGGGCTCACTTTAGGCCCTGGGCTTGGTCTCCTCAATCCTGATGCGATTTTTGGTGATTTGCTTTTTCCGATTATTTCCCTCGGGGTCGCCGTGATTTTATTTGAAGGTGCTTTGACTCTTAACTTCAAAGAAATCAAAGATCATGGTCGTATGGTGACGCATCTTGTGACTATCGGTACCGTGATCACTTGGGCCTGTATCAGTACGGCCACCTTTTATTTACTGGATTTTAGTTGGGAAATTGCATTGCTCTTTGGGGCGCTAGTGGTGGTGACTGGGCCTACGGTTATCGTGCCAATGCTCAGAAGTGTGCGTCCTAAATCCCAGCTGGCGAGTATTTTGCGTTGGGAAGGCATAGTGATTGATCCAATAGGCGCGCTGCTCGCAGTGTTAGTCTTTGAATACATAACCGTTGCCAGCGATCAAACGACGCATGTGCTCTATGCCTTAGGCTCTATGTTGTCCCTCGGATTAGGACTTGGCGCAGTAGCGGGTTATCTAACGGGACAAATCTTAAGACACAACCTATTGCCACACTATCTGCGTAATACCGCTGTTTTGACCTTAATGCTGGGTATCTTTGTCGGCTCGAACCTATTACAAGAAGAATCGGGTTTATTGACTGTGACGGTTATGGGCATTTGGCTTGCGAATATGCGTGGTGTGGATATTGCTGAAATCCTTGAATTTAAAGAAACATTAACCGTACTGTTAATTTCTGCACTGTTTATTTTACTGGCGGCGCGATTAGATTCTAATGCCATGCTCGGCTTAGGCTGGGGTGGACTGGGTGTTTTAGCTGTGACCATGTTATTGGCACGACCGCTGAGTATTTGGGCTTCTGGTATAGGCACATCTCTGTCGAAAGCGGATAAGTGGTTTTTATGCTGGATTGCCCCTCGAGGTATTGTGGCCGCGGCGGTATCTTCTTTATTTGCAATCAAGTTAGAAGCCAACAATGTGCAGGGCGCAGATGCAATTGTGCCCTTAGTGTTCTTAATTATTATCGGCACTGTGGTGGTCCAAAGTTTAACGGCGGGACGTTGGGCACGATTTCTTGGGGTTAAAGCCGATTCTGCCCAAGGTTTATTGATCTTTGGTGCCTCTAAATTTTCCAGAGAGTTAGCTAAAATTTTAAAAGCCAAAGATGTCAAAGTGCTACTGGCTGATAATAACTGGGATAACATTCGCCTTGCGCGTATGGATAATATTCCAGTGTATTTTGGTAATCCTGTTTCGGAACATGCTGAAACTTATATGGATTTAACTGGAATTGGCCGCGTGTTGATTATTTCACCTTACCGACAGTTAAACCCGTTAGTGAGCTTTCATTTCCAAGACTTTTTTGGTGCTAAAAAAGTTTTTGGTCTTAATAATACCGAAGTTGGCAGTGCGCGCCACCAGCTCTCTGAAAGTTATAAGCAACGTTTATGTTTGTTTGGTGATGCAGTGTCTTATGCCAAGATAGCCAGCCTAATGGCGAAAGGCGCTCAACTTAAAGTAACGAATTTAACCGAAAACTTCAGCTTTGAACATTTTCGTAAACGTTACGGTGAGACGGCAATACCACTGGTTTACCTGACGAAAGAAGGTAAGGTCGTCGTTGTTTCGGGTAATGATACCGTATTTCCTAATGGCATTGAGCTTATCAGTCTATTGCCAATTGAAGCCTTAGAAGAAGCCAAAGTGCAGCAAGCGATTGCAGAGCTGGAAGCCCAAGAAAAAGCAGCAGAATCTGCTTTAGCAAAGGTAAAAGCGGAAGAGCATGAAAGCGAAGGTGATGACGCTGTTGGATAAGTTAAAGTTACCAAAAGATTTATTATCGAAATATTTTTTGACTAGCTGAAGAATATTTCTCAAATAGCACATTCAAGGCATCATAGCTGCGTAAGTTTTATGGCAAATCTTACTGCAGCTATAGATTACAGCCCAAAAAAGAGTATTAAAATGACTTTGCTAGAAAGCCATGTTTATGCAGAAAGGTCGCTGTTATACAAGCAGTCATTACACTACTGAATAAGCATTTTGCACTAAGGAACGTATGGTCGACTCTATGCATTCAACCGCGATATTGAATTGAGTGTCGTTTTCGGCGCCACCAAGGCTCAAGCGGATAAAATTGTCATGGCAATTAAAGTCATCACCATTACGGACTAATATGCCTTTTGCGGCCAGTGCGGTAACGAGATGATGGGCTTTGATATCTTCTGGCAGTTGTATCCAACCGTTTAACCCTCGCCAAGTTTGGGTTAATCCCAGCCGTTCGCCCATGGCGATACAGTGACGTTGGCGTTGACGTACGAGCGTATCTCGTTCTGCAGTGATATGACCTTTCTTTATCAACTGACAGGCTATTTCAATATTCAGCGGCGACACCATCCAGCATTGGCTATGAATAGCGAGTCGCACTTGGGCGATAAGGGGGTCAGGAACCAGAATAAAACCTTGCCTTAAGCCGCCAGAAAACAATTTTGACAGGCTGGAAATATAAATCACCCTTGGGATCGCCAGCTGTTTTGCTAATTGCCACAGGGGCGAATGCCATTCTTCAGGTAAACAATAATTCACGTCATCTTCAATGATATAGAATTGATATTGCTCTGATAATTCAAGGATTTTCTGCCGCTGTGATTCACTGTACTGAATGCAAGTGGGGTTTTGATTATTCAGTGTGAGATAGACTAATTTAGGGTTGTGGATCTGTAATAGGGCTTCAAAGCGCGGCAGATCTAATCCTTCGTGGATAAGGGGCACTCCAACGCTAGTGACACCAAGCTGTTTAGCACAAATTCTCACGCCTGGATAACTGTATTGCTCGTGTAACAGTACATCGCCAGTTGATAAAAATGCGCTCAAACAGGCAAAAATGGCTTGCTGGCCGCCATGGGTAAAGACCAGTTGCTCGGGCGTTTGCGGTATGCCGCGTTGGTTTAACCATTGGTGGAACACTTGTTGGTGTTGATCTAATGGACTGGCGCGATAACCGAGTAACTGACTCAACTTAGTGGGGTCTTTCGCTAATTGGCTGAGGCAATCGCTTAGGGTGCTGATTTGATCTGTGAGTGGCTGCTGACAGGTCGCCATATTCAATTGTACGTTACCCATTTCAGGTACAGGGGAGGCGTTGACATAGGTGCCATCTCCCACTCGTGCTTCGACGTAACCCCTTTGTTCCGCCAATGCATAGGCGCGGGTCACAGTGCCAATAGTGATGCCTAATGCATCGGCTAAACGGCGCTGCGGTGGCAGTTTACTACCTTGGGTTAACACCTTCTGCAAAATGCCTTGTTCTATGGCACTGACTAAGCGCTGATATTTCGGGCCTGAAAAAGTCGTTAGGTCTGGTGTCCAGATTGTACCCATGACAATAAATCCATTGATCTCTAATATTCTCCGTATATTATTTATTGCATCTTTTTATGTCAACAAATGTATGCATACAATTTAAGGCGAATATGAATACTGCACTGCTTTATGATCCACAATTATGGACTTTAATGGCCTCGACCGCGCTGTTTTGCGCGACGATGACAATGACTCCTGGACCGAACAATATTCTCTTAGCTAGCTCTGGAGCGCATTTTGGTGTGCTGCGTACCGTGCCACATATTGCAGGGATCCGCTTGGGTTCGACCTCTTTACATCTTGCGGTATTATTCGGCCTCGGTACCTTGTTTGAAGCATTACCGGTATTGCACCAAGTATTGAAATATTTCGCTTTAGCATATTTGCTGTATCTCGCGTACAAATTAGTGACGTCGCCAGTGCAGAGCACGCATTTGGATGATGGACGAAAACCTATGACGCTCATTGAAGCTGCATTATTTCAATGGATTAACCCTAAATCTTGGATGTCGACGATTACCCTGTGTAGCGCTTTTACATTAAGTGGCGATGGCTTTTGGTTGAGTGCGTTTCTTGGCGTATTAATGTTCAACATAGTGGGATTTCCTGCATCATTTACTTGGGTATTTGTCGGTGCCGCGATCAGTAGGAAACTCAATACCGATAGACGTAAGCGCCATTTTAATTGGTTTATGGGCAGCTTGCTCTTAGTGTCATTACCTATGATATTACGCTAGCTTGGCTTGAATTAAGTGCTAACCCTATAAATATTCTGAGGAAGACACTCGCGTAATGATTGGCTTTATGCCATAACCAACATACTATTGATGGCTTTTTAGGTAATGGCCTTTTAGCTGAACATTTTCAGTCTCAGTTATACTTGTTGCTTATCTTGATAGTGTGTATATGGAGGTTGCCGAGTGAAGTTCCCTAGTTTGATTTCGTTTATGCCGGGATTGGCGCAATTATTACAATATGAAAAGCAATGGCTTAGGGATGATGTGCGCGCAGGCTTATCCGTTGCCGCTGTGGCATTACCTGTAGCGATTGCTTATGCCCAACTCACAGGAGTGAATGCTGCCGTGGGTTTGTATTCCTGCGTATTGCCAATGTTGGTATACGCACTATTTGGCACCTCAAAACAATTAATCGTGGGTCCAGATGCGGCGACTTGTGCTGTTATCGCCGCGGTTGTCACGCCCCTAGCTGCAGGGGATAGCATGAAGCACTGGCAGTTAGTGATGACCATGACGGCCATGACAGGCTTTTGGTGCTTGATTGCGAGTCGTTTTAGGCTGGGGGTGCTCGCCGATTTTCTATCAAAGCCGATTTTGATGGGGTTGCTTAATGGCGTTGCAATTACCATTATCGTGGGACAGTTTTCAAAAATCTTCGGTTTTACCTTCGATGAGCGTTATCTAATCGAACGCCTCAGCGGTGCGCCTTCCTACTTATCCAAAACCCATTGGCCGACATTGACTATGGGGATTGTGACGCTAGCGACTTATGCCTTAGTGAAACGGTTTCGTCCCCAATGGCCAGCTTCTATGTGCGCCATGGCGATGGCGGCTTTCCTTGTTTGGGTGTTTAACCTGACGAGCTTTGATATTAGCGTCGTCGGAGAAGTGACCTCAGGATTACCTTCATTTCAAGCGCCTGTATTTGATTTAGGTATCGCCCGTGAGCTTGTGGTACCAGCGCTTAACTTAGCCATGGTGAGCTTTGTGAGCATGATGTTGACGGCTCGAAGTTTTGCGGCAAAAAACGGTTACGATATAGATGCCGATAAAGAGTTCAGGGCGTTAGGTATAGCCAATATAGCGTCAGCTATATCTCAAGGTTTTGCGGTGAGCGGCGCGGATTCCCGTACTGCGGTTAATGATGCCAATGGTGGTAAGAGCCAGTTAGTGTCTATCATTGCAGCGGTATTGATTGGTGTTGTGGCGCTATTTTTCACTGCGCCTTTGAAGTTCATCCCC
The DNA here is from genome assembly GCF_025654545.1 of Shewanella sp. SM20. Classification (NCBI taxonomy): domain Bacteria; kingdom Pseudomonadati; phylum Pseudomonadota; class Gammaproteobacteria; order Alteromonadales; family Shewanellaceae; genus Shewanella; species Shewanella sp. SM20. The sequence continues at coordinate 75,518 of NZ_JAKKRK010000002.1, forward strand.
AGTGCCGCCTTAGGTGTGGTGCTGGTGATTGCCTCAATCTCGCTTATCGATTTAAAGTCACTGTGGAATCTACGAGTGCGGGATAGGTCTGCTTTTTTACTTGCCTGTATCACCTTGTTCTCCGTGTTGTTTATTGGGGTTATCCCTGGGATAACCTTGGCTGTATTACTGGGTTTATTCCAGTTCCTTGCTACTGTGATGCGGCCTACGGATCAAGTGCTTGGTTTAGATCATAAGGGCGTTATCCGCAGTGTCGATGAATCGGGTAAAGCTAAATCGGTTCCAGGAGTATTTATATATCGCTTTAATTCACCGTTAACTTACTTTAATGCGACGTATTTTAAGCGCCGTTTACTGGAAAAGTTTATTCGGGAATCTGAGCCGGTCGATTGCATCATTATTGATGCAGTGCCTTGTTTTACCCATTTGGATTTAAGTGTGATGGCCATGTTGGCTGATTTACATCAACTGCTTAAAAAACGTGGCGTTCGTTTAGTGCTTGCGGGACGTAAACGGCAGATGCTGAGTTGGTTTGAGCAAGCGGGCATGCAGACAGGGGAAGGTGGTATTTTGATCCGGCCAGATTTGTATCTCGCCCTTAAAATGAATCAAAGCTATAAACAAGCCTTGGCTGAAGGGCAAGCGCCTGTGATCCAAAAAGTTCCTGATGACTCGGTATTGTTGCACAGTCATTTGTAGTTAACTGTAATGCCTTGTTTGATTAAACTGGGTCATAAAATAGCGCAGCTTAAGGTTGCGCTATTTTTTGTCTTAATTTGATAAGTAAATCAATGGTATGACTAGCTTTTTGAAGGTATTCAGTTTTACCGTTTAGTCTTTGAGAATTCTATCTAGGGGAATAAAACCGTGAAAACCATAATAACCCATAGGGCCGAGTATCAGACTCAGTAGGCACCATAAGCACTTTTTGTTGGTGCTGAGATCCACTTTACTTTTGAAGGCCCGAAGGGCAAATAGACAATGCAATAGCACCAGGCCCCCAAGCATAATAACGATATTAATATCCATATTTTCCAACTGTCTTATCCTTGTGTTCTATCATTCACGTCCTTGAGTCTTTAGGCGTGGTTACTTTTCTTGAGAATATTGTCTAGCTACGATTAGCTAAATTAGGTACCTAGTGGCAAATACCTTACTCGAATATTTTACCGATGGCTATAACATAAAATAAAAATAATCTTTAAATCTTATTGGCTTACACGTCTCCTAACAAGCAAATTGGAGAATGGCTAGCGTCCCAGATCACATATTTTTCCATCGCACGAATAAATATTTCACTCGAAATAAGTCGATTTAGCCAAGCGGCGACTCGCGGAAAATCATCACTCAGTGCACGTTTAAGATCCACTGCGGCAAACTGGCGTACAAAAGGTACGATTGCGTAGTCGGCAAGGCGAGGTGTATCGGCGACTAAAAAGGGGTGTTGCCCTAAGCATGTTTCAAGTTGCAGGAGGAAATGACTCGCCTGCTGATAATAATAAGCTTGCGTTTGCTCAGGGTAACGGTCGGCATATTTATAGCGGTCAAGCCATGGTTTAAATTGTTGATCATTTTGCGTGATAAGCTGTGCCATTTTATCTTCAATAGCAGGATTTTGCTGACACAATAGATCTAAGGGGTCTGCTTGCGTGAGTGCCCAGCGCATGATCTCAAGACTTTCGGCAATCACCTCGCCGTTTGCTAGCACTAATACCGGCACAGTACCCTTAGGTGAGGCAGCTAGCATTTGTGGTGGTTTGGCTTTAAGGGTGATTTCACGGACTTCAACATTGCATTGGGCTAACAAGAGTCCCAAACGTGCTCGCATTGCATAGGGGCAACGGCGAAAAGTGTATAAGACGGCTAGAGTCATTCGGATTTCCTCTACTGTGCGGCGCCATGCGTGGAAGTTGATGCGACTAAAGCTGACGTCAGCATGTTTATGTATGCTTATTGACGACGCGAGTATGCCAATGCGAATGTTGCGTGCCAATCATGCAATATTCAAAGGGCGCAGATGGTAACGCTTTCATACTGGGATTTCTGCTTAATTTGCCATCATAGAATGATTTTTCTCACCACTGTGCGTAAAGAATTAAAGACCCTGTATTTTATCTGTGTTTATCTTGCTGTGACTCAGGTAGAATTCCGCGCTATTTTTGGGATCTGCAGCAAGGCTGCAGATGATTGATTTGTTTATGCACTGGAAATTAAGTTCCAGCCAGCAAAGAGGGTGTTATGGCTAAAGTTGTCGTATGTGCGTTATATAAATTCGTGTCGTTACCGCATTTTGAATCTATCCGAGCGCCATTACTCGCTATGATGGAACAGGCCGAGATCAAAGGCACTCTGCTCCTCGCAAGTGAAGGGATCAATGGCACAGTTGCTGGCACTCAAGAAGCAATTGAAGCGTTATTAGTGTGGCTTAATAGCCAAAATGGCCTAGACAATATCGTTCACAAGCTGTCATTTGACGATGAAATGCCGTTCTACCGCACTAAAGTCAAGCTGAAAAACGAAATCGTGACTATGGGCGTCGAAGGTATTGACCCACTTAAAGTGGTTGGCACCTATGTGAAGCCTCAAGATTGGAATGCGCTGATTTCTGATCCGGACGTGATTTTAGTCGACACCCGTAACGACTATGAAGTGCAAATCGGCACCTTTAAGAATGCCATTAATCCTGTGACTGAAACCTTCAGAGAATTCCCTGAATATGTGAAGCAGAATCTTGATCCTGCTAAACATAAGAAGGTCGCCATGTTCTGTACTGGCGGTATTCGCTGTGAGAAATCAACTGCTTATTTAAAAGAGCAAGGCTTTGACGAGGTCTATCATCTCGAAGGTGGTATTCTTAAATATCTCGAAGAAGTGAAAGCGGAAGAAAGCCTGTGGGAAGGCGAGTGTTTCGTATTCGATAACCGCGTTGCGGTAAATCATGACTTGAAGAAAGGCCAATACGATCAATGTAATGCTTGCCGTATGCCAATCACCGAAGCTGAAAAACAGAGTCCTGCCTATGTGCAAGGCGTCAGTTGCCCACATTGTATCGATAAAATTTCTGACGAGCAGCGTAAACGTTTCGTTGAGCGTGAACGTCAAGTGAATCTGGCAAAAGCCCGTAACGAAGCGCATATCGGTAGCGATGTAAATCAAGTGATTGAAGCGCGCCGTGAGAAAAAAGAAGCGCAGCGTCGACTCGCCGCCGAGAAAAATAACGTGAAAAAATCGCAAGCGCTTTAACTTTATATGCCATTAGATGGGTCGTGAGTGAGTTAGTCATGAGTTCGTACTGAACTCGTTTCTCACTCAGGCCGCTTTCACATGGCTCTCACAGTGAATATGACTTGCACTCTGGCTCGACTCGTTCGGGCCATTTTTTTATATAGATTTTAGTTTTAGCGTGAATGTGCTTTTAGGCCATTATTTAACTCATTATTTAACTTATTATTTATCATAGCGCTATGCCGAAAACCTTAAATTTATGATAACTTTCAGTCGCTAGTATTAAAAACGTTAGTATTAACAACGCTAGCATTTCAAAAAAGTCGAGTGCTATATACGAAGGGAGCGATTCAGTGCAAGGTAGGCAAAGCGCATGAGCATTTGGAAAGAGCTATACGATATTTTCGATAAGGAACGCAGTCGCTGGCAGCAATCGAGCGCCAGTAAGCAGGCGATTGCCTTTGAGTTAAAAGCCAATTTGGGTTTTCTGGCCGATGCGTTAAGCAGCGGTTTGTCGCAAAGTGCGATCGCCAGCGGTTTAGAATGCAGTATTTTTGAGGCAAAACTGAAAGAGGGCGCAGCACTCACTGCGTTAAATCGCCGTAAAGTGACACTGAAATTTATTGGTGAATTTGCCGAGTTTAATAAATATGTCGGTAAAGAGAACGACGCTTTAGTCGAGAATGCTTACGCTAGAATCAAATCGCTGCAGAAGTTAGTCGCGGCTGAGCTCAATAAAAATCATGATCTTAAGATTAAATCCCTGTTTCGCTTTTTAGTCTTTTTAGTGGCGCACCTTGAGGAGCTGCCATTGAGTCGCACATCAGCGAAAAAAGCCTAAGGCTGATGAGTGGCATTGGCTAGCTTGTTATTTGAGAGACAAAAAAGGCGCCTGTGGCGCCTTTTCTATGTTTGCGAACGTCATTGCTCAGTGTTTATAGCGCAGTCTTTAAAAGGCGTGTTCAAGAGCCATCTTTAGACTCACTTTTAAAAGCCGCCATTGAGCTTAGCCTCTAGGTGGTTCAGTTTTGCTTTGATCTGCTTTTTTGGGTTCTGAGTCCGCAGAACTTGGCTTGCTTGAAGCCGCATCGGCATCATTCTCTGCTGCCGAAGGCTTGGCAGTATCTGACTTTATCTGCTTATCTTTACCATGTTGACCGAACTGCGGCAGTTTGAACTTAGCACTGTACTTCAACGCAGCAAGATTGCTGGCGATGACACCGACGATCAAAATAATAATGATCCAGACTTCTAAGGTCGACATACTCAGCTCCTGTTTCGAATTGACTCGCGCACACCTAACGGGCGATTAATCAACCGCTAAACGTTGCTCACATTTACGAATGTCTTCTGGCGTATCAACTTCAATAGAATCAAAGGCGCTAATGGCGATTTTGATTTTATGGCCGTACTCTAATGCACGTAATTGCTCGAGTTTTTCCAGATCTTCTAGACGACCTAATGGTAGGGCGGCGAAGGCCTGTACGAATTTGCGTGTATAAGCATACACACCTAAGTGCTTATAAACGGGGTAATCTTGAGTATCGCGGCCAAAAGGAATACGCGAACGAGAGAAATACAAGGCGTAGTTGTTGTTATCGAACACCATCTTCACATGCATAGGATCGTCAAGCTCGGCTTTATTGACGATTTCAAAGCCTAAGGTGGCCATTTCAAACTCACCAGGGTGACGCTCGAAGAGGCTGATGACTTGCTCGATAGAGGTTGGGTCAATTAGAGGTTGATCGCCCTGTAGGTTGATCACTAAGTCGTCATCTTTCAGTCCCAGTTGGTTTATTGCATCATTGATACGATCTGTACCCGAGGCAGCATCTGGGCTGGTCATGACTACTTTGCCGCCAAAACTTTCAACGGCCGCTTTAATGCGATCATCATCGGTAGCGACGTAAATATTGGTGAGGCCTTTGGCTAACGACGCGCGTTCATACACGTGTTGGATCATTGGCTTGCCGTTAATCGGGGCTAAGGGTTTGCCCGGGAAGCGGCTTGAACCGTAACGAGCCGGGATTAACAGAGTCACATTCATCAAATTATCCTACTTTTATCAAAGATATACAGTGTAGATATACAATGCATATAGACAAAAGGGCTCACAATTGAGCCCTTTTAACATGTGTTAGAGCTTAGATGCGACGGAACAGTGCAGTCAACATTTCATCTGTGACTTTCTCTTCCCAACCCGCGCCGTAAACGTTAGCCCATAATGGACCCATGCTCTTAGTCACGGCAACCATTTTCGCTATGGTTTCGTCTGGCAGATCTTTACAGATGTTCTTCGGCAGCGTGATGTTATGTTTCTTCATCATCAGACGGAACTCTTCAACGCCTTCTGGATAGAATTCTTCTAACACATCAAAGGCGATACAGTTGCCGATACCGTGGTGGTAACCTAGGATGTAAGACAGACCGTAAGATACCGCATGACAGGCACCCACTTGGCTATAAGCTATGCTCATGCCGCCCATGAAAGACGCCATCATTAGCTTGTCGTCTTTTTCTACGTGGTCGTCTAAGTACACTTGGCGACATAAATCCATGGCTTTTTCAGCGTAGGATTTAGAGAACTCGTTTAAGAAGGTACCTTGTAAAGATTCAACACAGTGGATATAGCAATCCATACCTGTATAGAACCATTGGTCCGTTTCTACGCCTTCGATTAACTCAGAATCCATGATGATTTGATCGAATACTGTGTAATCTGAGTTCAGGCCTAGCTTACGTACTGGACCACATAATACGGCGGTGCGTGACGCTTCTGCACCAGTACCAGAAATCGTTGGGATACCAATGTGGTGTACCGCTGGGTTCTTGATTAAGTCCCAACCTTGATACATAGCAGAGCCACCTGGGTTTGTCAGCATCAGCGATACTGCTTTAGCTACGTCCATGGTTGAACCGCCACCTAAACCGACGACGCTCACTGGCAGTTTGCTATTGAAAGCTTGAACTTGTTCAGTCAGGGCATCGATTTGAATTGTGCTTGGCTCTTCATCAACGTTAACCCAAATTATCATGTCTTGTGCTTTAGCTGGAATGCGGCCCTCAAGGGCTTTGCCTTGATGCACGTCATCGACTAAAAACACCACGAAGTCGTCGGCGGTTTTACGTTCAGCAGCTAACACTTCATCCAACTGGACGAATGAGCCACGGCCGAAGATCATTTTTTCAACTACTTTAAAATTCTTAAAACTCATTGCAACAAACTCCCGTAGAATTATTGGGCAAATGCTTTCTTGATGTTTTCGATACGCTCGGCGATCTGAGCATCGGTCCAAGACAACTTGATGAGCATAGAAATCGTGCGGCTCATAATGGCATCGGATTTAGGCACAGAAACTTGAGTATAGTCAGGTCTGTCGGCGATTAATGTGATTGGCAACGCAGCAGATGCCTTAAGCTCCTGAATGTGTTTCCAGTTTTTCAAATAATGCCAGTTGTTTACATACCAGTAGAAGCAGCCATCAACGCCGTTTTCAGCCAGTTTTTTGCTGATTTCTTGCGTGCGCGCTTCGGTTGGCAACATAAAGGTTAAGAAGCCAGCCGAGTCGCCTTCTGGATCTGGGATCTGGCGGAAGGTGACTTCTGGGATAGCGGCCATTGCATCTTTAATGGTCTTTTTGTTTTTACGTTGAATATCGATAATGGTATCGAGTTTACGTAACTGCGCTAATCCTAAGGCGGCATTCATTTCCGAAATACGGAAGTTCAAGCCAATAATAGGGTGTGACTCTGCACCGCGGTCTTTACCAATATGGTCATGGCCGTGATCTGAGAACATGTGCGCATTGTTGTAGATTTCTGTGTTGTTAGTGATCACAGCGCCACCTTCACCACAGGTGATGGTTTTGACTGAATCGAATGAGTAACAACCCACATCCCCGATAGTACCTAGGGCTTGGCCCTTGTAGCTACCACCGATGGCTTGGCAAGCATCTTCTAAAATCAGTAAGTTATGTTTTTTACAGACGGCTTTGATCTCGTCCATCTTCGCCATAGAACCGCACATGTGCACTAAGTTAATCGCTTTAGTGCGTGGGGTAATCGCGGCTTCGATACCTTCTGGAGATAAACACAATGTCTCATCGATTTCGGCAAAAATCGGAATAGCGCCTGCCATAAAAATCGCTTCAACTGAGGCTACAAAGGTAAAAGGTGGCACGATAACTTCATCGCCAGCACCAATGCCTGCAGCCATCATGGCCGTTTGCAGCGCAGCAGTACCGCTTGATAAAAGGTGAGCATGCTTCACGTTCATCTTCTCGCACAGTAGTTGCTCCATATCGCGCGTCTTCCAGCGATCATTACGCATATGGTCGAAGTTGTAACGGAAGGTAAAACCGTTTTCCATAACGTCAGCGACTTCCTGCTTCTCTTCAGGACCAAATAATTCAAAACCGGGCATGGAAGGTATCTCCTTAGAATTTGTGGCGCATAGGTCGCCTGCAATTAACTGGCGGATTATAACTGGCGTAATAGACCCTTGCGATGTTTTATTGCTGAAAATTGTCATGGAAAAAGAAAAACCTGCACAGGGGCTGGTTTTATCTGAGCATAGATGACACTCAGCTAAGGGTTAAAAGCCTATATTCAGGCTGTTAGCGTGGATTGGCTAAACCATGTTCACGGTCAACCGTGACATCTAAATCTGTCAGTAAACCGTTATCAATGCCGTAAATCCAGCCGTGTACCGCCACTTCTTGGCCGCGATCCCAAGCTTCTTGCACTATGGTTGAACTGGTCACATTAGCAACCTGCTCAATCACGTTTAGCTCGCACAGGCGATCAAAACGTTTGGCTTCGTCCATCTGTTGTAATTCTTCCTGATAAATACGATAGATATCACGTAAATGCCCGAGCCAGTTATCGATGAGTCCTAAGCGTTGCTGACCCATGGCCGCGCGCACACCACCACAGCCGTAGTGACCCACCACCATAATATGCTTCACCTTGAGCACATCGACGGCGTATTGCAGTACAGATAAGCAGTTAAGATCGGTATGGATCACCATGTTGGCGATATTACGGTGAACAAAGACTTCACCGGGCATAAGATCAATGATTTGGTTTGAGGGTACGCGACTATCTGAGCAGCCAATCCACAGGTATTCAGGATGTTGCTGTTTCGCTAATTGTTCAAAAAAATCAGGATTTTCTTGGCGTATACGTCCGGCCCAGCGGCGGTTATTGTCGAATAAAGGTTTGAGTAGTTTCATTTTAACCTATTGTTTTATTGACATATAAAATGTCTTCTCATGCTCTAATTCATGCAAGCAGCACATTTTTAGCAAGAGTATACCAGCAAATTTGGATCTGCTGGTCTATCCAATTAAGGTTTGAATCAGGATATTGAAAAATCGAGATTATTTTTTCTTAATAGTACTGCAAATGGATAAGCCCTCTCTGAGGGGGCAAGCACTATTTGATAGTGTGTTTGTTGCTTATATCGCGTTAATGCTGAGTGGAAATCTTGTCCGCCACAGGTTAAGGCGGACAAGGATGATGCTGTATGGGTTAGAACTTACTGATCACTTTCACGCTGTCGTTTAATTCGCTGACGTCAACAAATCCGATCATATTGGGATTGGCGGCAATCAATGCGAGCATTTCAGCGCTGGAGTCGACGACTTTGGGCGGTTGACCTTGGCCTGAAAAGACCAGTTTTGACCAATAGGCTTTTAACTGACTCTCGGTTTTATTAAGGATCTGTTTAACAAAGGCATCACGTGCGGGCGTGCCTTCAGGTTGATCGAGTGCGACGACAGTGCCACCACTGGGGAAAGACTTGAGTTTGCCTAAATAGATCCGTGAAATATCCGCCGTGCTAATTTCTGACGTATTAGAAGGGTGTACCACGACGGCAATTTCGGCTTGAACGCAGGCACTGCCAAGTAGAAGCGCACTGGCGACTAAGGTTTTTATCATCAACCGAGAACTTATTAATAGTTTCATGCTTAACTCCTTAAAAAACTAAGTCTATTGCCATACTCAGCAACTGTTCATCGGAGGACGGTTTGTCGTTACTGTAGTTGGTGTACTCTAGTTTCAGTGCGGCAGAAGGATGGAAATCCCAGCGGGTGCCTATGATGTAGTAGGCGCTGTCTTCCTGTTGTGCTTCAAGCGCTGCTTGTGTACCAAAAACAAGCGGTGCGAGTGCAGCTTGGTTTGCCGGTGGCAGACTATTGTAAACAGGTAACATAGCGTCATAGGCATCGTATTGGGGCTCACCTTTATCAATACCGTAGGTTAAGTGGAAGGTGAAATCATGATAGCGGATCCCGCCGGAAACAAAGGCTGAATCTTGAATATTAAAGCTACTGGGATCGACATCAATTCGCGTGTATTCGGCCAAAATAAACCATTTTTCAGCATCATATTTAACGTTAGCGCCAATGAGTAACGCGCTGTCATTAATCGGTAAAAGATCATCAACCACTTGCTGAGTAAAGAGTCCGGTTTGAGAAATTGCATTGCCTAAGCCAAGCAGTGCGGGTAATTCGTAGGAGAAATCGGTAACTATGCCAATATTTAAACCGTACTCAAACCCATAGGTTACAAAGTTAAAGTTCATTATGTGGCCCTCGGCGGAGAAGGGCGCAGGAGGAGTTGATGAACCGGTAGGCGAGTAGTCAGAAACTGAAGTGGTAATGTATTTATAGGTCAAACCTACTTCGGTATCGCCCCATAAATCGGCATAAACTAATCCTACACCTTCACCTGAATTAAATGGCAGGGAATAAACTCCGCGGGGCGGAGTGATCCAGTGATAGGCATAGCCTACATCAATATAATCGGAGTATTTATAGAGATTAAAACGTTGGCGACCTGCCATAAGCATAAGTTTGTCGCTGATGTCATAGGAGATATAAGCCCATTCGAATTCAGCGCTATAATCGTTACTGCCTCTGGATAGCACTTGTGCAGTCGCTCTTAAGCCACTACCAAGATCGGCGGTAAATTGTAAGGCAACTTTGGAATCATTATTAAAATCGAGTTCTTTGTCGTAACCATAATAGCTTTTATCGTCACTTAGACTTGAGCCCGCGACAATAGAGGCAAATCCATTTATTTGAACATCGGCATAAAGAGACGGCATATAAAGTGTGCTGAATACGCAGAGGGCAACTGTACTTTTTCTCATGGCAGAATACCTTGTTGAGGGAATACAGTAATAAAGGTAGTTGATAATTAGTAGATTTCACCTTTGCGCAACATTTTTAAGCCGCTTGGAACAAAAACAAGGTCTTTACTTGTTAATAGAGGTTTCACAGGTGAGTTTAATGAAACGAGGCGTGCTCAATAACAGACTTTAATAAAGTAAAGCCTAATGTATTTATCCATAAAATAGGAATTAAGTATGGGTGAGCAATATTGATATAAGCACATCTTGGTAACATGTGCTAAGTAGAAATACTCATCTTCAAGATGCGAGTTTTCGCACCTTGAAGCGTAGATTTAGCGATTGATTAATAATGTTTAGCCAGAAAATCGGCTAAATGTTGGTTAATAAATTCCGCTTGTTCGAGAGTTGATATGTGTCCTGCCGCAGGAATATGCACAAGTTGGCTGTCGTCAATGGCATCACTCATCAGGTAACTTTCCAATACGCTGCGGGCTTTATCTTCCACGCCAGCCATGATGAGGCAGGGTAGCGTCAATTGCTCGGCGTATTCCATGGTATCGCGACGACCAAAAATCATTCGTCCAAGTTTAACTATCGTGGGGATTTGCTCCGCTGTGATACTGGCAAGTGACTGTTCAAAGCCCGTAACTAGTTCGGGAGTATTATTTGCGGCATCATTGGCGAAGAATAAAGGTGAAATCGCACTGATCAGCGGCGCAGGGATCGCCTTAGCGGCGGTAATCATATCCAGCATGCCGTCATATTTCGCACGGGTGACTTCGGGTTCGAAGCCGATAAAACTGTTGAGCATAACGAGGGTTTTAACTCTTGTTGGTGCTTTCAGTACCAATTCTGCGCCCCACATAGCACCGACAGATTGTCCGACAACACTAAAGTGACTTATCTCAAGAACATCCATTAGCTCAAGCATTTGATCGGCAATATCGAGTAGCGTTTTGCAGTTATTGGGCAGTAAATCTGACTGACCATGGCCCCAAAGTTCAGGCACTATGCAGCGATACCGGGCGCTTAAGGTGGCAATTTGAGGGGCCCACATAGCACTATCCCATAAATAACTGTGCCCAAACAACAATACAGGGCCTGAGCCGACATCAAGGTAACTTAATTTTCGATCGGCAATAACAAGCTGCTGACGGTGTGAAGAAAAATCCATAAAACCTACTTTATCAAATATATCATTGTGTTAAACCGCATTTTGGCGCCAATTTTGACGATATAGCGCTATGCTTAACCTGTGTTGACTGAATCTTGGCGAGCATTTCGTGATTAGGGCTGAGCGATACGCAGCACGTATTCATCTATTAGATTGTCTAATCGGGCGAGTACTGCATCTTTTAGCAACATATCACTGTTTTCTAAAAGGATTGCCAGTTCGGCACGATCGAATTGTGGCAACAATAACTGTGCTACAGGGAAATAGCTGATGTGCCAAGGCTCAGGACTTACCGCACTTTGTCCCTGCTGAAACGGGAAGTAAAAGCCAAAATCATGGGCATTTTCTACCAGCCAAGCATGCAATTTAGCGCAGGGACCACCCTGAACATATTCAGCTTCAACAAGGCGCAGGGCTTTAACATCAATTTGAGCCGCATCGAACACATCGAGATCGGTACCCCAATGGTGGCGTGAAGCGCCGGGCAACGCCGACCAGAGCAAAATCAAGTCAACTATGGCATCGTCACTTAAGCCCTGAATATTGACCGGTAACTCATTGGCATCCAATACCGCGCGTTTACCGCTAGCCTTGGCATTCCAAATTGCTAGTTGCCGTTCAAAGGGACGATGAGCCGAGCAAATCGCGAGTTTTATGCCCGCATCTTCAGCTTTTGCCGCCATAGACTTAAAGGCGATAGCTGTGTTCTCCTCTAACCCAAAGCTATGATAACCAAGGTGATACGGGCTTAAATAATCCACCAACTCAGGGGAGCTTAAGCCGTAAAGCTTTGCGGTTTCGGGACGGATCTTCAGATGTGCTAACACAGTAATTGTTCCAAAATGACTTCATAACACAGGGCTAACTGCTCAAGGTCGTCCACTTTAACGCATTCATTCACTTTATGAATGGTGGCGTTGACAGGGCCAAGCTCTAACACTTTGGCGCCCGTTGGCGCGATAAAGCGACCGTCTGATGTGCCGCCTGTGGTTTGCGGATCGGTTTCATAACCTGTGACTTGACGGATCGCGATACGGGTTGCATCTAATAACGGGCCATCACCGGTTAAAAATGGTAGGCCATTGAAAATCCAGCTGATATCGTAATCTAGCTCATAGGCTTTCAATAGAGTTTCAACTCGCTCAATTAAGATTTCGGCGGTCACTTCGGTGGAGTAACGGAAGTTAAACATCACTTCCAGTGCGCCAGGGATCACATTTGATGCACCTGTGCCGCCATTAATATTGGCGATTTGGAAGCTGGTGGGCGGAAAGAACTCATTGCCATTATCCCAGTGCATTTGACTTAGCTCGGCCAAGAAAGGCGCGGCTTTGTGGATTGGATTATCGGCAAGGTGTGGATAGGCCACGTGGCCTTGAATGCCTTTCACGGTTAAGTTGCCGGTTAAACTGCCGCGGCGACCATTTTTGACCACATCGCCCAGCTTTAGGGTTGATGAGGGTTCGCCGACTAATGCCCAAGTGATCTTCTCGTTGCGCGCTTCTAAGGTATCAATGACTCGCGTCGTGCCGTTGATGAATGGACCTTCTTCATCGCTGGTGATCAAAAAGGCGATAGAGCCATGATGATCGGGATGTTTAGCCACAAACCGCTCGGTGGCAATGATCATCGCCGCCAGTGAGCCTTTCATGTCCGCCGCGCCGCGGCCATATAAGTAGCCATCAATGATGGTGGGCACAAACGGCGGCGTGTGCCAACGGCTCACATCACCCGTTGGCACAACATCTGTGTGGCCGGCAAAACAAAAAACCGGACCTTCATTGCCACGGCGAGCCCACATATTGGTGGTGTCTTCAAATACCATAGGTTCGATATTAAAGCCGATGGCGCTGAGTCTTTCAGCCATTAAGGTTTGACAGCCTTCATCAAGCGGTGTCACCGAAGGGCGGGCGATCAGCGCTTTTGTCAGTTCTGTAACGGGATAATCGTCGGCTGGCATCATAGTGAAAATACTCTTTTATAGGCGGCTTCATCAAAGCCAATCAGCACTTGTTCACCGACGACCAAGACGGGGCGTTTGATCAGTGTCGGTTGCGCCAGCATAAGTTGAATGGCTTTGGCTTGATCGATATTGGTTTTATCTGCGTCACTGAGGGCACGAAAGCTTGTGCTGCGCTTATTGAATACGGTTTCCCAGCCTGAGGTTTTACACCAGAATTCGAGGTCTTCTTGACGTAGGCCGTCATCTCTAAAATCATGGAAATGAACTGGAAGTTGATGATTTTCAATCCATTTACGTGCTTTACGCACTGTATCGCAATTCTTAATACCGTAGAGGGTCAAAATGATGCTCCAGTGTGGATGGACGCTTGGCTTGCAAGCATTGATTTTACTGGCATTGTGGCATTGTGCGTCGCATGTCACAAGTGGGATGTGTTGCCGATATCTGGTGATTAATAAAACGTTAATTTTCTAGAGATAATAATCGCTGGTGACTTGCTTTGGTTTAACTTTTTAACACTTGTTTAACTTAAGTGCCTTGTATATATTGTTTTTTCATTAAAATCAGTTTGATTTAAGCATTGAGGTCAATGCGCTTTTAAAGGATTAAGATGCACAGCGATGTTTCATTGCAGCGATTTAAGCAATTTCCGCGCTTGATGTGGATATTTTTGTTTGGGTCTTTTATCACCCGTGGCAGTTATTACATGGTGTGGCCATTCTTAGCCGTTATTTTATATGAGAAATTTGCGCTAAGTGCCACTGAGGTCGGCATGGTCTTGTCCAGCGCCGCGATTATTTCGGTATTTACGAGCTTTGTTGGTAGCTCATTGTCCGACAGAATCGGTCGTCATAAGCTGATGTACCTGACGGGCATCCTCTATATCATCTCGTTTTCGTTATTGGCTGAAGCCAATTCTGTCGAGGGGTATGTGGTCGTGATGACCCTATGCTCTATGGCCACCTCACTGTGGCGACCACTGACATCCGCCGCTATTGGCGACATTATTACTGATCCTAAGACACGCGAATTGGCGATGCAGTCGCTGTATTTTATCGTCAACGTTGGCTGCGCCGTTGGCCCTATGTTGGGGGTATGGCTTGGTCTTACGGGCAAGCAATCCAGTTTCTACCTTACTGCAGTGGCCTTTGCCGTATTGTTGGCCTTGTTATATTGGGGATTTAACCATCAAACCCGTCAGGAACCTGCTATGGCGGCTGGCGCCTTATCGAGTGACAATTTAAGTGGCGATACGAGTGGCAGTGAAAGTGACTTTGTAAATGACATGACAAGTGATGGTGTTAATCGTGGTGTGAATGGCTTATCGGCTGATGCAGAGGCGAGCACGAAAAAAGCGGCAGTCGTCGTGAGCCGTAAGCAAATTATCGCCATTCTATTGCAAGATAAATTGCTGCAATGTTTAATTTTTGCCAATATTTTGTGTATGTTCATTTATGCCCAAATGGACAGTTCGTTGATCCAATATCTTACTCGCGCAGGTGCGCCTGATTTGCTGACGTTAATTTCTGGCATGATTTTCACCAATGCTATGGTGATTATCTCCACCCAATTTTTGCTATTGAAACTCATGGCCCGTTTTCCGCTCGTCAAACGGATTCAAATCGGATTGCTATTACTGATCGGCTCACAAATCTGGCTGGCATTTAATCCGCTGGATCTATTTTGGGGCTGGATTGGTGCGATTGTGGTGATGAGCGTCGCCGAGACTATTTTGTTCCCCACTATGAATGTGCATATCGACCGCTTAGCCCCTGATCATCTTCGCGGCGCCTACTTTGGGGCTGCTTCATTCTATGACTTAGGATTTGCGCTCGCGCCCCTTGGAGGTGGCATCATATTGGATCATTTTGGCGGTCAGTGGCTGTTTTTGACAGGCGCTTTACTCTCGGTATTGGTGATTTATCTGTACAGTATTTTAGATAAATTGCCGCGCCCCGATTTTGCCATGTTCAAAGTAGATTAGTTTACTAGAGTCATGTAGCCGTTATTCGCAGGGAACGTGATGCTTAGCGTGAGAACGGCCGAAATAGATTCTCTTAAGCCTGTGTATCGGTGCAGCTTGGCGAATTCAAATACTGTGTATAGGCTTGGTTTTCAAAAATTTAAAAGGCTGGCTCATGATGGTGAGTCAGCCTTTTATTATTCAGAAAACAGCCGATAAACGATTTATTCGAAATGGTTAAATTAGAGCTGTACCGTAAAGATCACGTCTTTGCCTGCGGTGACACTGCCTTGGGCTTTGTCGAGGTATTTGACATCTTCCATGTTCGCCAAAACGACAGGAGTGAGTAGGCTGTCGACTTGGTCTTTTAGATAATCAATATCGAATGACAGGATCGGATCGCCGACTTTCACTTCTTGACCTTCCTGGGCTAAACGTTTAAACCCTTTACCTCTCAGCTCGACTGTACCTACACCAAAGTGAACAAATAGCTCTAAACCTTGGGGAGACTCAATACTGAATGCATGATTTGTCTCAAAAATTTTACCTATGGTGCCGTCGATAGGCGCCAGAATTAATTCGCCTTTGGGGGCGATAGCGATGCCATCACCGACAATCTTTTCAGCAAAAACCACGTCGGGGACTTTTTCAATGGCGACAATATCCCCGGAAACGGGGGCATATACCATGATACCGCCAGCTAATTGAGTCTGGCCCGATACCAAGCGCCTTATTCGGCTTAAAAATCCCATAATCTAGAGCCTCTTTTGCTTGTTTTTGTCATTGTTTTTGTTCTGTAATGCAGCATAACTAATAAATGTCTCTATTTATAGCTTGTTATACACTGCTGTAAGCTTGCAATTCTATCTTGTTGTAATGCCGTGTGCGCTAATGCCGAAAATTGTGTGATGCTGCCTTGGCAAATGGCCGCTTTCACTTCTAAGAGTGAGCTTAAGTTAACACTGAGTTCGTCCAACCCCATGCCGATTAACAGCGGCGCAATTTGCGGTGAACTGGCGAGTTCACCGCATAGAGAAACTTTAACATTAGCGGCCTTAGCTTGGGTTATTGTCATGTTAATTAAGGCTAAAATGGCAGGCGAAAGGGACGGATAGTCACGGGTAAGCTGCGGGTTTGTCCTATCGGCTGCCATTGCATATTGAGTTAAATCGTTGGTGCCAATGCTGACAAAATCAAGTCTTGGCAGCATAGCGTTGAGGTTGAATACCGCAGCAGGGGTTTCGACAACGATACCGTAGCTAAGTTCGCCATAGCCTTTCTCTTCTTCTTCCAAGGCATCTTGGCACTGGGCAATAAGTGCAAACACCTCGTCTAATTCTTCGACTTGATTGACCATAGGGAACATCAAACGGATCGGACCATGGTTAGCGGCACGCAAAATTGCCCTCAATTGGGTTTTAAATAATTCTGGGTGCGCCAAGGTGTAGCGAATGCCGCGAAGACCCAAGGCGGGATTATCTTCAATTTCTTGGCATAAACAGGGGAGTTCTTTGTCTGCACCTATATCTAAGGTGCGGATGGTAAAGGTTTTACCGCCTAGGGCGTGCAATGCATCGCAATATAAGCCGTATTGGGCTTTTTCATCGGGCAGGGTGGCGACGTTCATCAACATAAATTCGGTGCGAAACAAACCTATTCCATCGGCGCCGACATCGCTGACATGGGTGATGTCGTTGAGATTACCCACGTTTGCCATGAGTCCCACAGTATGACCGTCTTGGGTTTGCGCTGGGACATCCTTGTAAGTTTGAAGTGCTGCGCGCCTTGCTTGTTCATGGTGAAAGGTGACTGTGAGTCTTGCCTGTTGGTCTGGATTGGGATTGACACAAAGTTCACCCGCGAGCGCATCGAGCACTAAGGGCGTACCGTTGGGAATAGAGTCTGCGTCGAACTGACAACTTAAGATGGCTGGAATGCCAGCTGCTCTGGCTAAAATGGCCGTATGACTCGTTAAACCGCCCGTTTTCAGTACAATACCGCAGAGGTTTTCCCGCGGCAGTAAGGCAAATTCGGCGGGGGTCAAATCCTGCGCTAATAAGATAGTGGGCCTATCGAGTTTTTCGAGCCCTTGAGCTAAATGGCCGTTTATCGCCGCAACGACTCTTTGGCCTAAACAGCGCACATCTTGGGCTCTATTGGCTAAATAGGGATCATCTAAGGATTGTAACTCATTGGCCTGATGGGCAAAAATACGTTCCACCGCCACACTTGCCGACAATTGTAAGGTGCGAATGGCATCGTTCACTTGCTCGATTAATTCATCGTCTTCTAATAACAATAAGTCGGCTTCGATCAACTGATAATTTTCGGAGTCACTATCGAGTGCAGCTTGGCTGTGGGTCAGTTGTGCCTGTAGTTCTTGCAAGGCTTTGGCAAATTTACCCTGTTGTTGAGGGATTTTAGACAGGGGAATAGGGCGATAATCGAGGTGGTGTTCGGTGTGGAGCAGGTGAAGTGCCTGTCCAAAGGCAATTCCCGATGACACTATAATCCCCGTTATTGACATATCCCTTCCTAAATTAACCACTGAACTGAGTGTCCGTTAGCGATAGCGAGTCTAGTTGAGTGACGCTAAGCTTGTAAAGCGTTTGTATGTAAAGCATTGGCATGTCAAGACGGTCGAGACGAGTTTTTTGCGTGTCGGCTAAACCTGCAGATAAATGCACTTTAGCGTAAGAAAAGGCCTAGCTTAGAGTTATGAGCAGCTCAGAGACTTTCTCAACCGCGGCCTGTGCCTGTTCACCTTCGGCAAACACTCTTACCGTGACGCCAGAATATAAGCCTAAGGTTTGTAGCTTAAACAGACTCTTAGCACTGGCTTGCTTACCATTACATTCGACCATGACATCACAGTCAAAGGTTTTGGCTTCTTTAACCAGTAAGGCTGCTGGACGGGTGTGAATGCCATGTTTGGCGGTAATGGTGACTGTTTTTTCGTACATAGTAGATGAGCTCATATTTAAAGGGGTATTACATTTCGTCTTTCGATTCTATGATGTGATAGCCCTGTTTTTTCAAGGCGGCGACGGCACTTTTGAGGCGATTATTTTTTACTAAAATGTAATCGGTATCAAAGGTCGAAATCGCAAAAATACTGATTTGTTCGTCCGCTAAGGTGCCAGACACTTTAGATAAAATGCCTGTCATAGAAAATCCCAGTGGCCCGAGTACTTCAAAGCAACACCAGCCCGGTTCTTGCTCTAGGCTGTCGAGTTCCATTTCACTGGAAACGACTAAAGATAAACCTTCTTGGGTCTTACCAATGAAATACATGTCCTGTGCAAAAACCTCACTGGGCAATACGGCATTCGGGCTAAAGCTATGAATTGTGTACTGTTCAGGGTGAACGGCTAAGGTCATTCGCATGGCAGTGTCTCGGTTGGATTTTTAAGGCTAAAGCATACCGCATATCAAACGTTAGCGTGACAGAGAATTTGTGGTTAATGGGATTTTTTCGTTGAAATTCATTGTTGGTGAGCTAGCGGTTAATAAGCGTTACCAGAAGGTTTACCCAAAGAAAAGGGCGCCCTATGGCGCCCCAATCGACAAGTCATGCCGTTCTCATACACTTTCGTTAGATTTTAAACTGGCCTAAGGTGCGGGACATGTCTTGGCTAATGTCTTGCAGTGACTGAGCTGCATGGCTATTACTTTCGTTAGCTTTTACTGAGACTTCGGTTAATTCCGAAATATTACAAATATTTCGATTAATTTCTTCTGTCACCAGTGATTGCTCTTCAGTGGCGCTGGCTAATTGTGTGTTCATGTCACTGATATGGGCAATCAATTGCAGAATCGCCGCCATGGCTTTACCCGCTTCGTGGGCTTGGGCCTGCAGCTCATCGGATTGTAGTTGAGTTTGATTGTTGCTCTTCATCACTGAGCCAACACCGGATTGGATCTCGCTAATGATTTTTTGGATCTCATTGGTCGAGTCTTGGGTGCGAGTAGCAAGGGCGCGGACTTCATCGGCAACTACGGCAAAACCACGGCCGTGGGTCCCTGCTCGAGCAGCTTCAATGGCGGCATTGAGGGCGAGCAAGTTGGTCTGCTCGGCAATGCTGCGGATCACATCGAGAATGCTACCGATTTGCTGTGAGGCGACGCCCAGCTTTTGGGTGATGACTTCAGAGGCTTTTAATTCTGCCACCAGTTTTTCTGTGTTGCTGACTGTGTTGTCGATCACGACTTGGCTTTGCTGCGCTTGTTCTTTTACGCTGTTCGCCGCATCGGCCGCTTGCTGGGTATTGCTCGCCATTTCATGGGTGGTCGACAGCATTTGATTGACGGCTGTGGCGACGCTGCCTGTTTCTCTGTGGATATGTTCAGCACTCTGATTGGACTCTTCAACTGCAATCAAAAGTTGTTTTGCATCTTTATCTAATGCTTGGCCTAAAGGTTGTAAATGGCCGACCATGTCGCCAATTTTTTGGGCGAACATGTTGAAGGCGCGGGCGAGATGGGCAATCTCATCTTTACCTTGAGCATTAATGCGCTGACTTAAGTCGCCTTCGCCTTGGGCAATATCTTCAAGGGCATCAATAGCATCATTTAATGGTGAGGTGATGGAATGGTTAAGCACAAGGAAGAAGGCAAAAATCGGCACTGAAATCAAAAACATGATAATTAGATAGTCGATAATGACTGACTTTAAGCTCGCTTTGACATCGCTAAGATAAGCGCCTGTTATGACTGTCCAACCCCATTGTGGGTAGTAACGGGCTTCTGCGAGCTTATCTTCGATGGCACGTGTCATAGGATCGGCGATAGGGTATTCGAGGGTCGTTTTCGATTTAGCACGCGCTAATGGCAGCATAGTGGCTAAGGGATTTGTGCCATTAGGTAACTTGAAGGTTAATGCTGAGGTGCCAATAAGATTTGCGCTATCCCCGTGAGCGAGGATTTGATTATTATCATCAATAACAATGAAGTAGCCGGAACCGGAATAGCGAGTTTGATTGATTAAATCCGCGGCGATTTGTTTAGCTTCTGCTTCGCTAAATTTACCTTTGAGCGCATCCTGACGGTGCACATCTATCACGCTTAACATGCTGGCGAGCTGACCGTCTATCTGCAACCATTTCTGCTCAATTAAATTACTGTACTGTTCTTTAATTGAAAAACTGGCAAAACACACTGTTCCTATCGCGGCCATAAGGAGCATCATCATTAAGCGTTGCAAAATGGTAAACCGGCGCAAAAACGTGATCATTTGGATTCCTTAAGGACTTATTATTGTGCATCAATATACCTGCGAATCAATCTCAATTGAATCGTCTGTGACATAAATTAAGTAAAAGCCGTTATAAAATATGAGTTTCTTTGATCTAAAGCAGGGAATAGTGATAGGGAACTTTAATCTGTTGCATTATGGGGCATGTTCTTATTAAGTTAGTCCGTTTTATAAGTCGTTTCATGTTGAAGGTTTTATCTGATCTATTAAATATCAATAAGTTAGCATTATGTTAATTTTGCCATCTTGCTATATTAGGCTAATCAATTGTTTTAATTTTGATTTTTTACGCTTTTACGCGCAAGATTAATTCATTATTCAGTTTGAGAATCGATTATGACCACAAATACTATCGTAACGTCGGATGATATTTTACTGAAGTTATGCCACTCAGTCGCCCACGTCCTTTCTAGCACCAGTGCCAGCAATGTTACCCATGCGGGTATGGTACAAAGTATTGCGCGTACTCGTCTTAAACCTGATCTCGGTTGTTTCTCGATTTTCGACGGTGGTTTTTCAGGGCTGGTTGTGATCAACTTTTCAGCTTCGGCGGCGATTGAAATCTACCGTCGCTACATGCTGAACATGGGCATGCCTGAGTCTGAGCTCGCGTTTTCGCATACTTCAGATGAAGTGAGTAATGTGATGGGCGAACTGATGAACCAAATTCTAGGGGATTTTATTAATAAAATTTCTAAAGAATTGCAAACGTCAATCAGCCAAAGCCAGCCAAAAATGTTGACGATTAATAAAGAGTTAACCATATCAATCGACGCTAACTTAGACGATGCGGTTGCCCGTAGAGTGTCGTTTAGGACTGAAAATAACCATATTTTTTACCTCGAGTTTGCCATGGACAAAACCGAATTCATTCGCTTAGATGAATTTGTCTACGATGAAGAATTCGATCCCGATAGTCTGTTAGAGCAGCACAGTTCGATTGGGGGAAATAACGACTCAAATTCGAATGTTTCGCCTTGGGTTAAGATGGCCGATAAACCCGCTATTGCGACTCGTGCCATTGATAATGAAGCCGATGATTTACTCGATCAGCTCGGCATTTAACCAGAGTCTCTAATGTAAGACGGATGTTAACGCATTCGTCTATACAAGTGGGTGGAACTGTTTTAGTATCGACGCAAAATAATAATTAAGGTTAAATCCTCTTTATGGCATCGAAAGCGACCTCGATTGATATTGCTTATCGTGCTGGCGTATCCCAGTCAACGGTTTCCCGTGCCCTTAGAAACAGCCCGTTAGTCAATTTAGAAACTCGCCAACGTATTCAAACCATTGCCAAAGAGCTGAATTATAAGGTCGATAAAAATGCCAGTAATCTTCGCACCCAAAATAGCCATACCTTAGCGCTGTTATTGTGTGAAGACCCCACCAACGATGACTCGTTAATCAATCCTTTTTTCCTGTCTATGCTTGGCTCCATTACCCGAGCAACGGCGCAGCAAGGTTATGATTTATTGGTTTCTTTTCAGCAATTGTCCAGCGACTGGCACGCCGATTATGAAGACAGTAATAAAGCTGACGGCATTATTCTGCTTGGTTACGGTGACTACATGGACTACGAGCAAAAGCTGGAGCGATTGCTCGCGCAGAATACTCACTTTGTGATCTGGGGCGCTGAGCATAACAATAAGTCAGTACTTTCCATTGGTTGTGATAATCATCAAGGTGGCTTGATTGCCACAGAGCACTTGATTTCCCTTGGTCGTAAAGCTTTTGCCTTTTTAGGCGATGCCTCGAGCCACAGCCCTGAGTTTAGGGACAGATATTTAGGCCATGTGAAGGCGCTGCAAATGGCGAATATTGCTGTCGATCGCACTAAGCAAGTGTCGGCAATTAGCACTGAAAGTGCTGGTTACGATGCGGCTATGGCATTGATGGCCAAAGGCGCACAGTTTGATGCTATTTTTGCTGCTAGCGATCTGATTGCCATTGGTGCTATTCGTGCGCTGAAAGAGAAGGGCATTTCAGTCCCAGAACAAGTTGCAGTGGTGGGATATGATGATATTCCTGTGGCGAGTTTTGCCAATCCGCCATTAACGACCATTAAGCAGAATACCCAATTAGCCGGTGAAATCTTAGTCGACAGTGTACTCAAACTTATCCGCGGACAAGAGGTGAGTGCGCAGCTTATTCCGACAACCTTAGTGGTTCGCAGTTCCTGCGGCATTGATAGCACGCCGCTTAAGCCGTTATAGATGGGCCGTTATTACTAGGAGCTTGCTGTTTTTTGCTGGCAAGTCGTTGAGCACTTAATTTGCTTATTGAAACATCGCCGATAATCCTTGGATTTATCGGCTTTTTGCTTTTTGGGATCACTTAACCGCATATTGACGTAAAAACTTCGGCACATCTGCTTTGGTTTTCTTGGCGATTTTTTGCAGTAACTCGAAGGTGGGAGCATTGAGACCGAACTCTTGCTGAAGGTCTGCCAGCATTGCCAGCCACAAATGGCCAGTCATTTCGGCATCGGCTAAGGCGCGGTGAAAGGTGCCATCGCTTGGTAACTGTTTATAGCGCACTAAAGTACCTAACTGATGATTCGGTGCCGCTTGATATAAACGTCTTGCCACTAGCAAGGAGCAACCAAATTGCCCTCGATAGCGATGGCGAATTTGGGCAAATTCCGCGTCTAAAAAGCGCTGATCAAATGCCGCATTGTGGGCGACTAAGTTATGATCGACGATAAAGTCGGCAAAACGCGCCATCACTTCATTGCAGGGCGCTGCATCCCTGAGCATTTGATTGCTGATCCCTGTGTAGTCCTCAATAAAACGACTTATTCTAAATCCTGGGTTCATCAACTCTGAAAATCTTTGGGTGATCACGCCGTTTTCAATCAGCACAGCTCCGATTTCAATCGCGCGGTCCCCTTGATTAGGCGATAGCCCTGTGGTTTCAAAATCGAGCACGACCAAAGTGTTAGCTGCAGATGTAGGCATAGATCTTATGTGGACTCTATAAATGATGTGTCAGCATTGCCGTCTTTGACAGTGCAACGCTTTTAGATAAGCCGATTGTAATTCAATACGTTAGTAAATTCACTATCACATTGACGCTGATAAAAGACTTAATGCTTTGTTGATCCGGTCGAGCTTTCTTGGTTTCGCTTCCTGTTAGCATTTACCTCTATGAATAACAGTTTGGTTTGTGAGCGACCCATGCAACTCGATATTAATGGCTTAACACCCGCGCAATTTTTAGCAGAATATTGGCAGAAAAAACCTTTGGTTATCCGCCAAGGATTCAAACACTTTCAAGATTTAATCTCGCCCGAAGAGTTAGCTGGGTTAGCCATGGATGAGCTGGTGGAATCTCGGCGAGTGTACCAACAGGCAGGGCAATGGCAGGCAGAATTTGGCCCTTTTGATTCCTACGATCATCTCGGTGAACGGGATTGGACTTTGATCGTGCAAGCCTTGAACAACTGGGTGCCCGATGCAGAAGCCCTGATCCAATGTTTTGATTTTATTCCGCGCTGGCGTTTAGATGATGTGATGGTGAGTTTTGCCACTCCTGGCGGTGGCGTGGGGCCGCATATCGATCTGTATGATGTGTTTATTTGCCAAGGTTCGGGACGTCGCCGCTGGCGCGTAGGCGATCTCGGGCCGCACAAAGAGTTTGCCGCCCATCCCGCTTTGCTGCACACAGAAGCCTTTGAACCGATTATCGA
Organism: Shewanella sp. SM20; assembly: GCF_025654545.1. Lineage (NCBI taxonomy): Bacteria > Pseudomonadati > Pseudomonadota > Gammaproteobacteria > Alteromonadales > Shewanellaceae > Shewanella > Shewanella sp. SM20. Next base: position 99,929 of record NZ_JAKKRK010000002.1, read on the forward strand.
TACTGAGTTATTGCCCGGTGACATTCTTTATATTCCCCCAGGATTCCCCCATGACGGCATAACCTTAGAACAGTCTTTAAGTTTTTCAGTAGGTTATCGCACAGCTTCCGCCAAAGATATGGTAAGTGCTTTGGCCGATCATCTGTCTGAGCAAGATTTAGGCGCACAGCAGATTGAAGATCCAGATCGCGAGCTGACAACGCGCAGTGGTTGTGTAGATAATCGCGATTTAGCGCGGTTACGCACGCAACTGACTAATATGTTAACCGATGAACTGGTGAGCGAGTTTTCGGGCCGCTATTTAACTCAATCTAAATGCGCCCTCGATTTACCCGATGAGCCGTTGGACATCACGCAAGACGAAGTGCTCGCATGGCTCGATGAGCAGCCGCTTATTCGCCTCGGCGGACTGCGTTGTTTGTATTTTGATATCAATGTGGGACAAGGCGTTGTGTATATTAATGGTGATAAGTATCTGCTTTCAGCCGAATTGGCCGAGGTGATCCCACTACTATGTGATAGCAATCAGTTAGATAAAACCGCCTTAGCCCCCTGGTTAGCCGATGCCGATTTGCTTAAGCTGCTTACTGAGTGGGTGAACCTCGGTTACTGGTACTTTGAAGACCTGAGTGATGAAGAGTGTTAGGGCTGAATTAGCTCTAAAGCTCTACAGGTTTAAAAACTGAACAGTTTTTAAAGTGGCATGTCAGCGACTTACTGACATGGTATTCTTTTATCAATGGACTGATAGTAATGTCATTTGCATAGTACTGTTCAGTCATACTGAGCAATGAAAGCATTGGTCAAAGTCGAGGTCGTAACTCAACCAAATTCACTTAGTTGTGGCACGCCCTGCCATCGGAATAAAAAAGGAGGCTAATTAGCCTCCTTTTTGTGGTTTAAATCTTACTGAGTGGATTACGCAGCACGTTCCTGTGAAGTGGTTGAAACCACTTCTGGACGAAGTTCTGCTGGGTCAAAGTCATCAACGTTGATTGATTTCATACGACCAATTTCCGCTCTTTCCAGTAATTGCACTTCTGCATCGCTTAACACACCTAAGGCTTTACCTTCTGCGGCAACTTTATCTAACCACATAAATGGTAGACGTTTACCGCTCGCTTTACAGACTTTGTCATGCAGCGGTTCAGACGCGATGATGTCAAGTAGTGTTTGTTCTTGGATACCCACAGCATTGTGCTCAGAGTTAGTCCAGAACTGACCTTTACCTAAACGGTCACGGCTTTCACACGGTGTTTGCATGATCTTAGCAACTTTATGATCTAACACATCGCTTGGGCGTTTCAGTGGACGACCGAATGGGAACATCACCACACGTAACGCACCGCCAAGGCCCATAGGGAAGTTATCCAGTAAATCGTCTAAAGAAGCTTGTAGCTTGTATAGCGCATCTTCAACTGCCCATTGTACTAATGGCAAGTCGTCGGTTTGACGGCCTTCATCTTCATAGCGTTTCAGCGTGGCTGATGCCAGATACAGTTGGCTCAGTAAGTCACCTAAACGGGCAGAGATACGCTCTTTACGTTTAAGGTTGCCGCCCAAGGTTGCCATGGCTAAGTCAGAGAGCAAGGCAAGGTTGGCACTGAAACGGTTCATCTGTTGATAATAACGTTTGGTTTTATCTGAATAAGGCGCGTTAGAGAAACGGCTTGATGTCAGACCTAACCAGAAGCTACGGATGAAGTTACTGGTCGCGAAACCAATGTGACCAAAGATAGCCGCATCGAAGTTAGCTAAACCTTGACCCGATTCAGTATCAAACGCTGACTCCATTTCTGCGAGTACATACGGATGGCAACGAATCGCACCTTGGCCGTAGATGATCATAGAACGGGTGAGAATGTTTGCACCTTCAACAGTAATTGCGATAGGCGCAGCTTGGTAGCCACGGCCTAAATAGTTATTGGGGCCAAGACACACGCCTTTACCGCCGTGAATATCCATGGCATCGATAACGCATTTCTGCATTCTGTCGGTCAGGTGATATTTCACAATCGCAGAGATAACCGACGGTTTTTCACCTAAGTCGATACCTGTGGTGGTCAACGTGGTTACAGCATCCATCAGATAAGCGTTACCGCCGATGCGTGCCATTGGCTCTTCGATACCTTCAAGCTTACCGATAGGCAATTTGAACTGACGACGAATGCGAGCATAAGCCCCTGTTGCTAGTGCCGCGGTTTTCACGCCGCCCGCTGAGTTTGATGGCAGGGTGATACCACGACCCACAGATAAACATTCCACCAGCATGCGCCAACCTTGACCCGCCATTTTCGGGCCGCCAATGATGAAGCTTAATGGCACGAATACTTCGTTGCCGCGAGTCGGACCGTTTTGGAACATGCAGTTGAGCGGGAAGTGACGACGACCCGTTTCAACCCCTTCCATATCGGTAGGGATCAAAGCACAGGTGATGCCGAGTTCTTCTTTATCACCAAGTAGATGCTCTGGATCGCGCAGTTTAAAGGCTAAGCCTAATACTGTCGCGACAGGGGCTAAAGTGATGTAACGCTTGTTCCAGGTCAGTTTCATCCCCAGAACTTCTTCACCTTCCCATTGGCCTTTACACACAATACCAAAGTCAGGAATCGAGCCTGCATCGCTACCTGCTTCTGGGCTGGTCAGTGCAAAACAGGGGACTTCTAAGCCTTTGGCTAAACGCGGTAAATAATGGTTTTGTTGCTCTGGCGTGCCGTAATGTTGCAGCAGCTCTCCAGGGCCTAAAGAGTTAGGTACGCCAACAGTTGAAGCCAATTCACTGCTTAACCCCGCCAGTTTTTGTAACACACGAGATTGAGCATAAGCTGAATATTCTAAACCGCCGTATTTTTTCTTAATGATCATGGCGAAGAAACCGTGATCTTTCAGATATTGCCATACGTCAGCAGGCAGATCGGCAAGTTGATGTGACACTTGGTGTTGATTCACCATGCGGCACACTTCTTCAACAGGGCCATCGAGGAAGGCCTGTTCGTCTGCACTTAAACGCGCAACGGGGTAGTTATGGAGTTTTTTCCAGTTCGGGTTACCCGCAAACAGATCCGCTTCCCACCAAGTGGTGCCGGCTTCAATCGCTTCTTTCTCTGTTGAAGACATTTCCGGCATGATGCCGCGATATACCTTCATCAGTGGACGACTGATCACATTTTGTCTAAATGCACTGATATTAAACGGCAGCGCGATCACGAGGAAAACGATCCAAGAGATAGGGCCGACAACATCGAGTGTCCATCCTGCTGTCATCACAACAGCGGCTGTAATAGTGGCAGTGAGCAAAGATACCCGAAGGTAAGCTAGGGCTCCTAGCACTAAGATCATGGCGATGATCCAAAGTAGGGTAGTCACTGTAATTCTCCTTAAATATGACCGAGTGCCAACCACAGGTCATAGAGTGTTTTATTGATTGCGATCACAATTATAGTTTGTGGTCAGACCTGTGTCGCATAAAAGTTAAACCTAAGAGAATTTTAATACAAGTATTTTTCAAACAATTGTTTAAATTATTTGTCAGCTTTGATCATTCCACAAATGTCATCAACTAGTTACAATGCCAATAAGTAGTTTTTTTGATTGATGATAGGCGAGAAATATGTGCGAGTTACTGGCGATGAGCGCCAATGTGCCGACCGATATTGTGTTTAGTTTTACGGGATTAGCACAACGTGGTGGTGTAACCGGTCCCCACGTGGACGGCTGGGGTATTACTTTTTACGAGGGGAAAGGCAGCCGTACTTTTAAAGATGCTTGCCCGAGTAGCGAATCGCATATTGCAAAATTGATCAAATCCTACCCGATTAAAAGTGAAGTGGTGATAAGCCACATTCGTCAGGCGAATCGCGGTTGTGTGTCTTTAGAGAATACTCATCCTTTTACCCGCGAATTATGGGGACGTTATTGGACCTATGCCCATAATGGTCAATTGACGGACTATCTGCCCAAGTTTCATGTCTCGCGCTATCAACCCGTAGGCGATACCGATAGCGAACTTGCTTTCTGTTGGATTTTGGAACAAGTCGCCCAGAAGTTTGGCGGTACTAAACCTGAAGATATGTTGGCAGTTTTCCATTACGTCGCAACGTTGGCCGAGCAAATCCGTGCCTTAGGTGTGTTCAACATGATATTGAGCGATGGCGAGCATTTAATGAGCTATTGCAGTAATAACTTATGTTACATCACTCGCCGCGCGCCGTTTGGTAAAGCGAAACTTATCGATACCGATGTGGTGATTGATTTTAATAAGGAAACTACCGCCCATGATGTGGTGACTGTGATTGCGACTCGCCCGTTGACCGAAAATGAACAGTGGCGCGTTATGCAGCCGGGTAACTGGAAGCTGTTTAGATTGGGTGAGCTGTTAATCGATCTCTGATGTTATGCCGTTGAGCTAAATAATGAGGGCGAGCGGATTTACGGTTGATTTTGTTTTGTTCAGGTCACTTTATTAAAAAGTTCGAGTCAGTATCTAACATACCTTCTAGCAATCAGTGATGAACCATTAGCGATGAACATTAACCGAAACCGAACTTAGAGGTAGGCCCTAAGTTCAGTTAGATATAGTTCAGTTAGGTATACGGTTGGGTTTTATTCGATATGAGTTTGGCTTTAGTTCAGTATTGTTAAGCTAAGGCTTTGTATCATTGGGTTAAGTTTATACATCTTAACTCAACGCCTTACCGATTAACCTTCAGTCGTGCCGAGTAGTTTAGGCACTAGCGGTTTCTCTGCAATGTCTGCAGGTATGGTTTCTTGGTTCGGCACTTCATCGAAGTGATATTTAAGTAACTTAATATCGAGTTGCTTACTGCCTTTTTCAAAGTGAGTTAACCTCACGGGCAAATACGCTAAGTCAGGCGCCATCCAGAAGAAGGTTTGACGTTTTTTATTGTCACGCACGACTTCAATTTTGACTGTGTCGTAACTGCCGCTGTCGATGTTCATTCGTTCTTTACCGATCACATGAAACTTGTATTCATCGACTTCGTTGTCCTTGACCATCTTATAGTCGAGCACTTCTTTGCCTGCCATCATATCTAGCCTAAATTGCAACTGCACCATAAGAGGATCAAAGATTTTATCATCATAGGGAAACTTGCCTTTTTCATCTTTGTAACGTGTATGAATAAAGCCTTGAGCTTTGGCGAATGCGGTTTGCTCCGTGTAATTAGGCCCGACACCTTGGCGTTGTTGTAAGTAACGCAAAGGACTGAGCTGCGTATCATTTTGAGTAAATTCACTCAAGATGTGGCGCACATCGGTTAACAATAACAGGCTGAGATCGCTATCAAAACGATACTTAAACACGCCATCTTCGGCATTGGGTAGCGTGTATTTGGCTTTCCCTAATTCAATGTCTCCATAGTTGACTTGGTATTCGGCCGTCTGCGGTGTTAGCGGCGTTGGCGCTGCCATGGCAAACATACTTTGAGTGAGGACGGTAAAACTCACTAATAATGTGGGAATGGTACGCAAAGAATGCTCCTTGGGTCGCAGGTTTTCACCTTGTATCACAACAGAATGGTCGGTAGTGGTTGATAAAAAAGTGTCGAGTAGCATGCTTACTTACACAGTTTCTGGGTCAATCAGTTGAGCATAAATCAATTATCGGATCGACTGTAAGCAGGTTATAGCCGAGGACGACGTTTCTGTAAATAGAGATGTAAATAGTTTATAGATCAATATATTAAACTAAAATGGCATTGCCATGACTAAAGTCACCAGATCCGGGCGCCACTCGTATTCAGACAAACTAATTTTGCCGCAGTTCACTGTTATCCCTTCAATTCTTAATAATTCCATCTGTTCTTGAAAGAAGGTTGAATTTTTCTCGAAGGATATTTTGCCTTGACTATTGAGTACCCTATGCCAAGGGAGTGACAAATATTCGGGAGCTGCTTTCAGCGCTTTTGACACATAACGCGCTCGTCCCGGTAATCCTGCATAATCGGCAATTTTGCCATAGCTGCTGATTTTACCCTGCGGGATCATGGCGACGATATGCCAGATTTTCGCCATAGGAGACAAGTCCACTGCTTGGGGCTGTTTTCTCGCTACACTCTGTTTATCTTGTTCAAGATATTGATACAGTGGTGATTTTTCTTTAGGAAACGATGCCATTGAATTGTTAACCTTCAGCTTAATGGTATTCACTCACAAAGAATCACGCTCAAAAACTTTTGCTTGATGAGTTCACGCTAGTGTAACGGTAAAGCATGGCTTAGCGGAAGATGAGAGGGTATTTGACGTTTAAAGGATTAAGCACTTCTCGATATTTTTATCGGCTAGCTCGATTACTAACAAAATATTTAAACTGTTTTTAGCTTAAATATTGTGTAAATGGTCAAATAGTCCATAATAGCGCCAATTTTTTTGACTCGATGAGAGAAGATAACTGGCATGGCTGTACTCGATATTCTAACTATTCCCGATGAGCGCCTTAAACGTAAAGCGCAACCTGTAAAAGATATTGAAGCTGTTCAGGGATTTATCGATGATTTAATCGAAACCATGTATCACACGGACGATGGTATAGGTTTAGCGGCAACGCAAGTCGGCAGTATAGATGCCATTATCGTGATCGATTTATCTGACGGTCGCGACCAGCCTTTAGTGCTGATTAACCCTGAGATTGTTGAAAAGTCAGGTGAATTCGTCGGTGAAGAAGGTTGTCTGTCTATCCCAGGTTATCGCGCTAAAGTGTCACGTTTTGAAAAGGTTAAAGTGACAGCCTTAGACAGAACTGGCAAGGCTATCGAAATCGAGACCGATGAGTTTTTAGCCATAGTGTTGCAGCACGAAATCGACCATTTGCATGGCAAAGTATTTATCGAACATTTATCCATGCTAAAACAACAAATCGCCCTTAAAAAAGTGCGTAAATACGCTTAAGCCTATTGCATAAAAGCGTGCACAAAAAAGTGTATGAGCGCGCTGATTTGCGTGTTGCACCTCCTGACTAGCCGCATTTTACGATGCGGCTTTTTTGTATCTAAAATTGGTATGTAAAACCTGAGTTTGAATGTCTTCGACTTGATATGTGAACATAACAACTTGTTTTAACTGTAATGAGTGGATAAGGTAGCCAGCAATATCCGCTAGCAATAAATTCAGTAGCATCATTAGCGGCAGTGTATGGATACGGTAGGGAAACAGATGAAACTTAAGATCATAACCAGCGGCATAATCTCACTCGCAATGCTTTCACTCAGTGGCTGCAGCGCATTTTTTAACGGTAATACCACAGATAAAAAGGCGGTATCGAGTAGTTTAGTCGAATACTTATACCCAGATGAGACGAGCCGCCAAGCCCAGCAGCCATCCTTACCTGTACTGCGTTTGCCAATTACCGTCGGCATTGCTTTTTTACCTTCATCCCATTGGCAAGCCGATGCCATAGACAGTCGCGCCCAAGTCGCTTTGCTCAACAAGGTGAAACAATCCTTTATTAAATACGATTATATCGATCGTATTGAAATCATTCCGAGCACCTATCTTAAAAATGGCAAAGGTTTTAATACCTTGCAGCAAGTTGCCCGCCTGCATGACGTCGATGTGATGGCGCTGGTATCTTACGATCAATTGATGCAAAGCCACGAGAACAAATCCGCCATCCTTTATTGGACTATCGTGGGCATGTATTTAATCCCTGGCAATGAGAATGCAATCCAAACCTTTGTTGATACCGCAGTGTTCGATATGCGCAGCCAGAAGATGTTATTTAGGGCGCCGGGCATAAATCAGTTAACTGAAAGTTCAACCGCTGTTGGCGTGACGACAACCCTAAGGGAGAAATCCTATGAGGGTTTTGATCTTGCGGTGAACGATATGATCGTCAATTTAGACGATGAGCTCGCCGGCTTTAAAACACGGGTTAAAGAAGAGCAGGTTGCCACCATAGAACATAAACAAGGTTACAGCGGCGGTGGCAGTTTATCGCTATTGATACTTTCACTACTGGGGATTTTTGCGCTGCGCCGTTTAACGATTTGCCGTGAATAAGAAAATTAAGCGCCAATTAAGATCGTTAAGGATGAGCAAATTGAAGTTTGCTTTGAATCAAGACGTGGGCAAAAAGTATATAAAGTTGAGCACAGGTTCTGGTTATCAACTTACTTGTAGTTAACGTTTTGATTTTATTTTTAAAGTGGTTTGCAGAGGCTGTGGTGTTGCGTCGGACACCACTTACGCGGCCGTGATACATTACGCGTTTAACAAGGAGAAAAATTAAATGGATTTAAATTCACTATTACTGTTTGCAGTTGCTTGCCTTGCTATCAATCTTATCCCTGGACCCGATGTTATCTACATTGTATCTAACACAATGAAAGGGAAAATGATCAGTGGTCTTAAAGCTGCGACGGGTCTAGGTGTAGGTTATTTTGTTCACACGCTTGCTGCTAGCTTGGGATTATCTGCCATCATTCTCAGCTCAGCGTTGGCTTTTAGTATTGTGAAGTGGTTGGGCGCCGCGTATCTAGTGTATTTAGGCATTCAAGCGTTAATATCAATGTGGCGTGGCAACAATAAAATTGTGGTCGATGACAATAGCAAACCAAACGGCAACGTAGTTTTCCAAGGCATTGTCGTTAGTGTACTTAACCCTAAAGTCGCTTTATTTTTCCTCTCTTTTTTGCCGCAGTTTATTGACCCGTTAGCGGGTTCAACGTCAATTCAGCTGTTAACCCTTGGTCTTATTTTCAGTTTGTTAGCGACCTTGTGTAACGTCCTTTATGCGTCGGCAGGAAGCTGGGTATTTAGTCGCCCCAATTCCCTGCGTTATTCGAGAGCCTTAGAGGGGATATCAGGTGTGTTGCTTATTGGCTTGGCCAGTAAAGTCATGACCAGTGATAGATAGTGGAATAAGGTCATTTTGTTGAGTAAGACATAAGTCCTCTTTGCTATGATAGATATGAGCTTTTCAATCTAGCTATGACAGAGATCGCTTTTGATTACGAACAATGATTTTTTATTATGAGTGATGGCACTGACTCCCGTTATAACTTCACAAAATACGGTAGCGCGATGAGTGCTATGCCGATGCAGACGAGTAAGATTAGGTTGCTGACAAAATAAGGGTAGATCATCAGGGTTATCCCAACGACAAGAGGGATGGAGGACGCTTGGCGTTTGCCATAGATGAAAAAGCCAAGACCAAAGAGGCTAAAGACTAAACTCCATAGTAATAATGCTGGATTATCAAACATCTTGAGTTCCTAAATGGTTAGCCTAGGTAGGCTTTGACCTTATCACAGCGTCAAACTGGTCAATCGATTACTTAAACTATTGGTTAAACGGCTGCGTCGTTTTATTGAGTCTAATGCTGACTATCCCGTAGCGTAATTAAGCTTTATTCATCTTATTGCTGCGATGTTGCCTTATTTCACTCGTGCTATAGCTCATATAACTCTAAGGGTAAGCCGTCGGGATCGCTAAAGAAGGTGAATTTTCTGCCTGTGTATTCGTCAATGCGGACGGGTTCAACGGTAATGTTATGGGTATGAAGATGTTCGATGGCGGTTTCAATCGATGCTACGCGAAAGGCGAGATGCCTAAGTCCACAGGCTTCGGGATAGCTTGGTCGTTTGGGCGGATTATCGAATGAAAACAACTCAATTTGACTCTTATCGGCCAGTTGCAAATCAAGTTTATAGGACTTACGTGCCTCACGGAAATGCTCTGCAAGCACGGTAAGGCCAAGAATGGTTACATAAAAGTATTTGGCCTTTTGATAGTCGCTGCAAATAATCGCTGCATGGTGAATGCCGAGTAACATCGCTTTCCTTTGTGATTTTTAAAGGGTGATCAAATAAGATAGAAAGGTTTGAGAGTATAACTGTTAAAAAAAGATAGCGTCACAGTTTAGCATGACGCTATCGGTCGATTTCACTTTTTAGCTCACCTAGGCTTTTTGCTCGTTTAATCTTCTAGCTCGAATATGGCTGAAGACAGCGGTGCAAGTTGCATCTGAACTTGTCCTTCCCCTTGTTTGACAACCAACTGCGCTTTATTGTCTTCCAGCAAATCCTTAAGTGGATAGGTCCCATCCGTTAACTGCCATTGGTCGATAAGTGGCTTTGGCAGCTTAAGGGATAATGGCTTTGCTTGGGTTTGATTAAAGTTATTCACAATAATCAGTTTTTGGCCCGTTTTATTGGCTGTATTTTCCTCAAAGCGCACAAAGGCAAAAGTGCTGTCATCATAACCCGTTGCATTGCTATGAGTATCCATTGTGGCGGTTTGTGTGCTGCGGTTGGCGGCATCAAGCGAGTAATATTTTCCTAAGAGCGCAGGTACATTTTTACCTGTGCTTAGGTTCAGTAATTTTTGATAATAAGCCCGCAAAGTGACTTCCTTTACGGTTGATTGTCCACCATCAAACTTGCCATTGTTCATCCAGCGCTGATGGGCTGGGACGCCAACATAGTCAAAAATACTGGTGCGTGATGCATGACCAAATCCTGGGTTGTCGGTGGCGGCTTCTCCCACTTCTTGGCCAAAATACACTAACGTCGGTGAAGTGCCTATCGTTGCCGACACTACCATAGCGGGTAGGGCATAGTGTGGATTCTCGGCTTGGGTTGCCGTGGGCTTATTTGTGTGTAGCGATGCTAAAAATGCTGCATTACCAATACGTTGCTCGTCGTGGTTTTCTAAAAAGTGCAGCATGTGAGATTCAATATCCTGCACTTTTTCCTGATCTGCCGCGATATTAGCTGTGCTGGTTTTACCCGCCATCACGGCTTTGAGCGTGTCGTAAAGGTCAACCTTATCGTACAGATAATCCATCTTGCCAAGCTGGATATAATCTCGGTACAAGTTAGGGTTATAGACCTCGGCCAAGATAAAGGCATCGGGATTTGTGTGTTTTATCTGGCTGTTGAGATAGCTCCAAAACTCCACTGGTACCATTTCTGCCATATCATAGCGAAAGCCATCGACCCCTTTCGCTAGCCAGTACTGCGCAATCTGATTGAATTTAATCCAAGAGCTTGGGAGCTCGGCTAAGTGTTGTTGCCAAAAAGCGTAATGCTGCGCCTGCGTTAAAGTGGCGAAATTGGCTGGCAGGCGGGGGAAGTCATACGTGCCATCGGGGCGTACGCCGTAATTGATTTTGACGGTTTCGTACCAATCATTGGCATCGGGTTTGGCTAAGCGTGAGCCATTGCCGGTCCATTTTGCGGGAAATTCGTTGAATTTGCCGTCACTTAAGGGGTGAGCTTCTCCGCCCAGCGGTTTAAGTCCTGCGGGTAAGCTTGGCACTTCAAAGGCATGCGCTTTTCCCTTTGCCCCCTCCGAGCCCTTATTAACATCAACTTTATCAACGACGTAATAGAAGTTGTTATTTTTGGCATACTCCAGACTGGTATCATCATCTTCGCCAAAATCGCGCACGCCTTGGGGTTTACTCACGGATTGATAATGGCGCGCCACATGGTTTGGCACGATATCGATAATCACCTTTAAGCCGTGGTGATGGGTACGGGCAATGAGCGCTTTGAACTCGGCTAAACGGTTGGCGGGATTGACCGCCAGATCTGGGTTGACGTTGTAGTAATCTTTGACTGCGTAGGGTGAGCCCGCGCGTCCTTTGACCACATCGGGATCATCAGTACTCACGCCAATCGCGCTGTAATCACCAATCAATGCATGGTGGGGAACGCCCGTGTACCACACATGGGTAACGCCTAGGTCCTTGATACTATTGAGTGCAACATTGTCGATATCATTAAACTTACCGACGCCATTGTCGGCAATCGTGCCCCAAGGTTTGTTGGTTGGATTTTTATTGCCATAAAGGCGAGTAAAGATTTGATACACCACAGGTTTAAGCGTCATAACCTCACTCTCAGACTTTGGTAGTAACTCATTATCAAGCGTCAGCGCCGATGCATTCACATCAGCCGATAAGCTAAAAAGCGAGGCAGTTAATAAAGAGGCGCTGAATAGAGCGTTTAAACATAAGTTGAGTGATGACTGTCGGCGCTGCGGGGCTTTCGCTGCTTGGGTTATAAGTAAAGCCACTATGGGAAATTTAGCCGCTTGTTGGCTCTGAGTCACTCGGGAATAGATAGGCGATAAAAAGCTCAAGACTGAATTCCTTTTAGGGTTGAGTTTTTGATTGGGTGAGTTGTTTGAGCCTGAGTTAAATCGCTAGCTGAGTAACTCATATGATTAGAGGTTTGACGGCTAGGTAAGCCAGTATTTAGCTGCGGTCTGGCTTTAAGCTCAAGGATAGTGACACCTGCATGGGGCAATGTTATCGCTTGATTGAGTGAAACGGTTTTGCCACTGATGATGTCAGTAGCGTCGCCGCTATCGCCAAGTACACTGGCAAAGCGGTTTACATCTAGCGTGACTGCTTTGTCATTTTTATTGTAAATCACCATGACTTTATCGGCCGAGGCCTGAGTGCAGGCATTGTGTTGGGTTTGAGAATTGTGTTGAGTTAGTGACTTAAGTGCTTCGGCTTTCTGTTCAGCTGATAATGGGTCATTCAATAAGCAACGAAATTGTACATAGATGCCATCCTGCGGCACAAAGTGCAGTAAATCACCTGATTGCAGCGCAGGGGATTGTTTACGGTAATTCAGTAGGGTACGGATAAATTGCTGTGCTTGTCGTTGAGGTTCACTCAGTCCTTGGCTGGTAAAGGCATTCGTGGCACTGTTGGCAAAACCACCGGGAAAATCACTGCGCACAACGCCATCGTGACGGCCTTCTGTCGGGCTGGTCATTAACACTTCTGTACCGTAGAACAGTTGCGGAATGCGTTTGGCGGTCAGCACATAGGTGAGGGCCATCTTGTATAAGTCTATATTTTCTTTCACTAAACTGAAGATACGATTGGTGTCGTGATTGCCTTCAAATAGCACTAGTTTACTGGGATCGGCATACACAACATCGTTGGCTAACATCTCGTAAAGCTTGATAAAACCTGTGTCCCAGTTTTCTGGCTCATTGAGGCTGACAATTAATTTTTCATATAGCGGGAAGTCCATCAAACTGGGTAAACCTGAGGTATAGCCATCGGCATTGATTTTGCCCTTTTGCCAATAGGACACTGTGATGGGGTTTGCGGTCCATTCTTCGCCAACAATATTAAAATTTGGGTACTCAGCCATTACGGCCTTAGACCATTTAGCGAGAAACCCTTTGTCGGCGTAGGAGTAAGTATCTTCACGTATCCCCGAAAGTCCTGCGTACTCGACCCACCAAATACTGTTTTGGATAAGATAGGTTGCCAGTTTTGGATTGCTTTGATTCAGATCCGGCATAGTGTCGGTAAACCAGCCGTCGACAAAATCAATATGATCTTGCGCTGCCGCGTAGGGATCTTGCACTGTCGTGCGCCTATGGCTGGTGAAACGGGGGCTGGTAACGCTGGATTTAATAGCACTGGATTTAGTATCGGCAGACTGCATCAAGTCAGGCTTGGATTTGCGATTATGTAGCTGCGTTTTTGTGGCATCGTTCAGCCAGTCTTGGCTAGGTAAATCGTTGAGCCACCAATGGTTAGAGCCGATATGATTCACCACAACATCTTTAATCACCCCTAGGCCAAGCTTGTTAGCCTTAGCGACTAAGGCTTTATAATCTTCGTTGCTGCCAAAGCGGGGATCGACGCGGTATAAATTGGTAATTGAGTAACCGTGGTATGAATACTGGGCTTGATTATTCTCAAGCAGCGGATTGATCCATAACTGAGTCACGCCAAGTTTTGCCAGATATGCTAAGTGCTGGCTGATCCCTGCTATATCGCCGCCATGGCGAGCATCGGGATAGTTGAGATTACTGGGAGAGTTAGCTGCGACTTGCTCTAACATATCGGCTTGATTGTCATTACTCGTGTCGCCATTGGCGAATCGGTCCGGCGTGATAAGGTAAATCACATCCTTATTGCTAAATCCTTGGCGCTCACGGCTGCCCTTAGCACGCCCTTGCAACGTATAGGGCAGGCGATAAAGAGGCGTGTCGGCTTTTGAAGCCGAGTCAGTGTTGGAAATTATTAGTTCAAAGGTTTGCGGCGCAGCTTGACTCAGATCTAAATTGATAAACAAATAGTGAGGGTTATCAGTATGCTCAAGGCTTTTGAGTGTGATGCCTTTTCCTTGTATATCAACTTTAATCTGTTGCGGTAAGCTTGGAAGTTTGCGGCTATACAGCATCAGCTGTAACTCAGGATTGTGCATTCCCGCCCACCAAAAAGCGGGTTCAAGCTTAACGTCCGTCGATATATCTGGCTCAAAGGTGTTTGCATAGGCCGTATTAAATGAAGAGCAAACCAAGCATAAATAAAGCGCAATCATTAGGTTTTGACGGATCATAATGTAAGCCTTTTAAAGAGAAAGAAGTAAAACGTGCTGGCATGATGAATGTTAGAAATGCTGAAATCTGCATAAGCAAAAGCCTGCTTCTTAATTGAAGCAGGCTTTATTTGGGGTAGTTTATAAAGAGTAACTTAACCCTAGGAAGTACTGTCTACCGAAGTATTGGATTGTTCCTGTTTGATGTTCTTCACCAAAATAGGTTTTGTTCGGCTCATCGGTTAAGTTATTAATTTGGAATAAGAACTTAAGTCCATTTTCCAGTGCGTATGAAGCTTGATAATCCACAATTGTTTCGGCATCGAAGAAAGCAAGTTGTGATTCAACTGCCACTTGTTCTGAAACATAGCTACTACGATATCTCATGCTGACGCGAGTATCGAAACCATCCAGAGTATAGAACAAGGTGGTGTTGAGTACGCTTTCTGATAACCCTGGTAATGGAATGGTTAAGTTTGAACCACTTAAATCTGTGGTAAATTCCACTTCACTGTCTGAATACGAGTAGCTGCCAGTGAAGCCAAGACCGCTGAGTGGCGATGGTAGGAAATCAAAGACTTGGGTATAACCTAACTCAACACCACGAATGTAGCCGCCATTGTCGTTGTTGATCGCAGTTTGATATTGACCTTCATCTTTCACTACTGGGAATTCAACACCATTATCGATAATAGTATCGGGGACGATAAATCCATTACCTTCAAAATCAAATGGTTGGATTGTAAAGTTGTTGATAAAGGATTTAATATCTTTGTAGAACAAGGCTACGACAACCGCACCTTCAGAATCTTCAAAATAGTGCTCGTAAGATAAGTCGTATTGATCTGCATAGAACGGATCGAGTAGAGGACTGGTGTTACCCCAAGCATTGTACTTTTTGTATCCTGGTGTAGCAGAATCGTCATACCAAGATCCCATGCCTGACTTTAGCTTGTCGATTGGAGGACGTGACATCACAGATGCTGCAGCAAAGCGCAGTTGATCATTTTCAGTGAGGTGGAAAGTTAAGTTGAGTGACGGTAAATAATCGGTATAGGTTTTACCTATCTCGTTACGGATATAATCGGTACTGATCACGCCAAGTTCATCAGTAATCGCTTCACCTAGACCATAGCCAACTTGTTGTAGACCTTTACTGCTTTGATCTGTTTGAACAACACGCACGCCCACGTTACCCGTGACTTTCATATCGCCTAAGTCAAACTCGAGATTACCTTGGACATAGCCAGCTAATACATCTTCATTGACCGAACCGCTTTGGATCATGGTCCAGTTATTAGACCAATTGGCAGTCGGGGTGAAAGGGGATTGTCCTGTTGCCGCTAACTGCGCGTTAACCAGCTCAATGGCTTTGTTAAAATCAACGGAAAGGAAGTTAGGGTAGCCTGATAATTCACCGCCAAAGTTGACGACATTTGTCATGTCAGTGTTCATTTGAAGCACCGGCTGGTTAGTTGGGTTTTTACCAAATTCAAAACCATAACCGGCTTGTGAACGTTGCGCATTAAACTCACGTTCTGAGTAGCGCAGACCAAAATCAACTGAAGTTAAGAAACCAGAATCTAATGCATAGTTAAAGTCTAACTTGTAGGCGACAAGATCATTTTGTTGATCGTATGGCCACATACCCACTTCTTTTAAACCCAAGGTCGCGGTATTGGTATAGTCGTTTGAAAAACTGACATCGGCTGGGCTTAAACCATGTAGTTGATAATTAATTGATTCGGCTGAGCGTACTTCATTACCTATATCATCATATAAAACGGCACGAGTGCCGCCGTTGACGAACTCACCATCGGCTTTTGAATAGCTCACATCACCTGCGACAGTTAATGCGCCGCCATTGTTCCACTCAATATTGACTGAGCCTGATGTCAGTTCTGAATATTTTGAGTCGTTATCATTGATAACAAAAACGGCAAAGTTATCAGTACCATCAGTTGATACCGTTCCGCCTGTCATAGAACCATTTTCGACAACCGCATCACTAATAGTACCGTTTTTTAATGACTTAACGCGAAAGCCTCGGGCAAAGTTTTCGGAAGTGAATTTTGAATGGAATAAATCACTTTTTACACTGAGATTGTCTGTTGGTTGCCAATGGATAGCCGCCATATAACCATCACGTGTATCATCACCGCCTTTTTGCTGTAACTCAAAACCTTCACTGATTGATTCGGCAGCACCGTCGCCATTGACATCTTTTTTATCGTCGTTGAAACGTAAACCAATGAATTGACTGGCAACATAAGGTTGGTACAAATGGGCATAGCCTAGCGCCACACCGAGTGTATCTTCAAGGAATTTGCCTTGATAGGCAAAGCTAAGACGGTTGCCATATTGATCGGCATCGGAAATCTCATCCGCTCTGTCATTAAAACTGCCGCGAGCATTGATATTAAATGATTGGTCTTTGTCGCTTTTTAAGGGATCTGCGGTTTTTAATTCTACCGTACCGGCGACGCCACCTTCAATCAGCGAGGCTTTTGGTGTTTTATAGACGGCGGCTTGACTAATTAATTCGGATGGATATTGGTCAAACTCAATCGCGCGTTTACCGCCCGTTGTCACTTGTTCGTGTCCATTAAGTGTTGCAAAGACGAAATCACCATCAAGACCTCGAATATTGAGGCCGCTTGCTTGTCCACCAGTGCGCACTGCGGTCACGCCTGGTAAGCGAGTCAGTGCATCAGCGATTGACTGATCGGGAAGGGCGCCAAGATCATCTGCTGAAATCGATTCAGAGACGGTATCTCCAAAGCGTTTATCATTTAGTGATTTGATGACACTGGTTCTAAAGCCTTTAACTTCAATAACCTCAATAGCAGCTTCTTTTGCTTTTGCTTCCTTATCTGTGGTCACTTCATCTGCCGCATAGGAGTGCATACTGGCACCTGCGGCGATGAGCGCTAAAGTTAGCAAACTGGGTTTAAATCGCATCATATCTCTCTTCCCCTTGGAGTCGCTTTATCGCTTTGTAGAGCGTTTTATCGTTATCACCGCGTTATTTTGGCGGCCTTTTTTTGGTATATGGGCGCTTAATTGACTGCATAAGTGCTGCGTTTATGACCAAATTGTTATGCAACGGTGAAGATACTACTCCCGAGTTTCTTAGCTGAACAACAGAGTGCATACGTATTCAATACCTAGCAGAGTTAAGAATAGACTGTGATAGAGGGTGAACTCAGGGAATAAAATGATTTTATTTTGTAATCAAGTGACTGTTACTAAAAAGTAAATTTCATTGTGATGCCATGTGACTATTGGCAGCATCTTCTGCATACGTATGCAGGTGTATTGAACCTTATTTCCCTCTTCACGTATGCTCGTTAACACAAAAGAAGCCGCGATGACTTTACTCTGCAGTAACAAAACGATAACTGTTTGCTTGAGTGTGTTAGGGAAAGTTCGCTGTAGAATAATGATAAAGGGGCAACAATGAGTGAGTTAACGTGGTGGCGTGGTGCTGTGATTTACCAAATTTATCCGCGTAGCCTTTTAGATACCAATGGCGACGGCGTCGGGGATTTACGCGGCATTATCATAAAGCTGGATTACATTGCGAGTCTCAATGTCGATGCCATCTGGATTTCACCTTTCTTTAAATCTCCTATGGCAGATTTTGGCTATGACATTAGTGATTACCGCGAAGTTGACCCTCTTTTTGGCACTATGCATGATTTCGATGAATTGATTGAAAAAGCCCACGGCTTAGGTATTAAGGTCATTATTGATCAAGTATTAAGTCATACTTCGGACCAACATGCGTGGTTTATCGAGAGCCGCGAAAACCGTACGAATCCCAAGGCGGATTGGTATGTGTGGGCCGATCCTAAGGAAGACGGTACAGCGCCTAACAACTGGCTCGCGATTTTTGGCGGTTGTGCTTGGGAGTGGGAACCGCGCAGACAGCAATACTATTTACATAACTTCCTGCGTAGTCAGCCCGATATTAATTTCCATCATCCCGAAGTGCGCCAAGCTGTGCTGGATAACGTTGAATTTTGGCTTAAAAAGGGGGTAGATGGCTTCCGCTTAGATGCCATTACCTTTTGTTATCACGATGAACTGCTCAGGGACAATCCGGCAAAACCTAAGGATAAACGTCAGGGCCGTGGTTTCAGTGAAGATAACCCTTACGCCTATCAATACCATTACTACAATAATGACCGTCCGCAAACCATCGCTTTTATTGAAGATTTACGAAAACTCATCAATCGCTATCCAGGAGCGGTGACCTTAGGCGAAGTCTCTGCCGAAGATTCTTTGGCTGTAATGGCTGCCTACACTAAGGGCGAAGATCGCCTGCATATGGCCTACAGTTTTGAGCTGCTGACTGATGATTACAGCGCAAGTTATATTCGCCAAACCGTAGAGGCTTTGGAAGCGAGCATAGGTGATGGCTGGCCATGTTGGGCTATCGGCAATCATGATGTGCAGCGCGTAGCGAGTCGTTGGGGGCAAGGTAAGCAGAATTCAGACATGGTCAAAATGCTTAATGCCATGCTAAGTTCGCTGCGCGGCAGTATATGTAGTTATCAAGGTGAAGAACTCGGTCTAACTGAGGCGCCAATTGAATATCATGAGCTGCAAGATCCCTTTGGCAAAACATTTTGGCCTATGTTTAAGGGGCGTGATGGTTGCCGTACGCCAATGCCGTGGCAGCAAGGCGCTGACTTTAGTGGTTTTAGTGATGTTTCTCCTTGGCTGCCAATTGCACCTGCGCACCAAGCGTTAGCTGTGGATCTACAAGAATCTGATGCTGATTCTATGCTCAATGGTTATCGACGTTTTCTGGCTTGGCGTAAGTTACACCCAGTGTTAGTTGAAGGTGATATTAAATTTGTTGATACAAAGGAGCCCATTTTGGCCTTTGTTCGCACCTTAGGCGATATAAAAGTGCTCGTGGGATTCAATTTAGGTGATACCGAGGTCGAGTTTGATTTCTCTGCATTTGAAATCAGTGAGTCGCTGACGGGACACGGCCTTAAAACCGCACAAATAGAACACAATCAGCTGAAGTTTTCGGCATTTACCAGCTTTTATGCAGTGTTAAAGTGAAAATGATTCATTTTTATTCGGTTGAAGTGTTATAGATACGGGATCCCAAGCCCACAGTTTGATATAAACCCGCCCACGGGCACCATGGGGAATGTAACCTTAATTAGTTCCTGATAATAAAAACATACAGAGAGAATAACTATGGCGTCATCAATTAATACCGGTAGCTACACGAGCAGCACTGGCGAAAATGGGTCGGGCAGTTATCGTTTTGCCTTGATCTCATTGACTTCACTGTTTTTTATGTGGGGTTTTATCACCTGCTTGAACGATATTCTGATCCCGCATCTTAAAGCGGTGTTTTCACTGAATTATACTCAAGCCATGTTGATCCAGTTTTGTTTCTTCGGTGCTTATTTTCTAGTCTCAATCCCAGCGGGTAACTTAGTGAAAAAGCTGGGTTATCAAAAGGGAATTGTTACAGGTCTCGTGATTGCAAGTATTGGTTGTGCGCTGTTTTATCCTGCGGCGGCCCTCGCTACTTACAACTTGTTCCTCGGTGCATTATTTGTTTTGGCATCAGGCATCACAATCCTGCAAGTGGCAGCCAATCCTTATGTCAATGCCTTAGGCAGTCGCGAAACTGCGTCGAGTCGTTTGAATTTAACGCAAGCGTTCAACGCCTTAGGCACAACGGTCGCGCCGTTTTTTGGTGCTATGTTAATTCTTTCTGTCGCCAGTTCAGTATCAGGCGATTTAGCCCAAGCGAGCGCTGAAGCAGAAGTGGTTAAACTGCCATACCTGTTACTTTCTGGCGCCTTGGCAATTTTAGCGCTGATTTTTGCGAAGTTAGATTTACCTGTGATCCGTGAGCATGATGAAAGTGTTCAAGGTGAAGTTCAGACCCATCTAGGCAAAACCAGTGCCTTACAAAGTAAGCACTTAGTGCTCGGCGCTGTGGGTATTTTCGTGTATGTCGGCGCAGAAGTGTCTATCGGTAGCTTTTTAGTTAGCTTCTTAGGTGAAAGCCATATAGCGGGTATGCCAGAAGCTGAAGCCGCCCATTACATCGCCTATTATTGGGGCGGCGCTATGGTGGGACGTTTCATTGGCTCTGTGGTGATGCAAAAAGTACCAGCAGGCTCAGTGCTTGCATTTAATGCTTTTATGGCGGCGCTACTTGTGGTTGCAGCGATGACAACCAGTGGCAGCATTGCCATGTGGGCAATCCTTGGGGTGGGATTATTTAACTCGATTATGTTCCCAACGATCTTCAGCTTAGCGCTTCGTGATTTAGGTCCACACACTTCACAGGGCAGTGGCATTCTGTGTTTGGCGATTGTGGGCGGCGCGATTTTGCCTTTATTCCAAGGCATGTTAGCGGATAATCTTGGCGTTCAGCTCGCCTTTATTCTGCCCGTGATTTGTTATGGTTTTATCCTGTTCTACGGGGCTAAAGGCTCAAAAATGTAATGGGTTAAACTGACTGTGGCAAAAAAGCGATCTTAGGATCGCTTTTTTTTATGGCTTTAACCTTAACTCGGCGCCAGTGCGCTTGCGTATTAGGGCCTGACCTCCTATGATCCTCCGGTTTTATCATTCATGGTGACCTTTTAAATGTTGAATTCTCCGCTTTCTGCCAGCTCGAACGAATTAGTGATCAGTATCTTAACTATGGTGCTGAGCCAAGGAAAACCCTTAGATCGGGCCTATTCTCAGCATTTTTCTGGGTTGCAATTAGTACCCGCCGAACAGGCGCGTATCGCATTAACGACGGGTGATATCCTACGTCGCTTAAATTTATATTGTTATCTGGCGGAAATTAGTCCAGATGAGATGGAGCGTTTTGGCTCTAAATTGCTGAATGCGTGGCATTTATTCCACGGGCTTGAACTGCCTAAAATGCAATATTCGCTGCAGGTCGATGAGGCGCGTTTAGCCGAGCGCACTGAGCAAGCGAAAACTAAGCCAGTACTGTGGGACGGTTGTCCTGAGTGGCTCGATGCTATGGGTCGTGAGCAATTAGGTGAGTCTTGGGAAAAAGAGCGCGCCGCGTTAAGTACCGCGCCGAAGCGTTTTTTACGCGCTAACGGCCTTAAGGTGACTCGTGATGAACTGGCCGCTAAGCTTGCCGCTGAGTTTGTGAGCACGCTCTGTGTTGATGGGGTTGATTCCGCCCTTGAAGTGACCTCCGATTCTGCCTTGTTCCGTACACAAAGCTTTAAAGATGGCTTATTCGAGCAGCAAGATGCGGGCTCTCAGCGCGTAGCTGCGGCGCTTGATGCCAAGCCAGGCATGAAAGTGATTGATGCTTGCGCGGGTGCGGGCGGTAAAACCTTACACATAGCTGCGCAAATGCAGGGTAAAGGACGCTTGTTGGCCATGGATGTGGAGCAATGGAAACTCGACAAACTCAAAGAGCGTGCCCGTCGTAATGGGGCACACAATGTCGAAACCCGTGTTATCGCCAGCAGTAAAACCATTAAACGCTTAAAGCTCAGTGCCGATAGGGTATTGCTTGATGTGCCTTGCTCTGGTTTGGGTGTATTAAAGCGTAATCCCGATGCAAAATGGCGTGATACCGTAGAGCGTTTACCCGTGTTAATGGAACTGCAAAAACACATTTTGAACAGTTACAGCCGCATGGTCAAAGTCGGTGGCATAGTCGTTTATGCGACTTGTTCTATCTTCCCTTGCGAGAACCGCGGTCAAGTGGATGCGTTTTTAGCCGAGAACCCCAACTTTCGCCTGATTGAGGATGAAAGTATCAGCCCAGCCGATAGCGGCTTTGATGGCTTTTACCTTGCCAAACTTGAACGTATTCAAGAATAAAGCATTGCTTTTTAGACTAAAGTAAACCTTTTACCTCGCAGGTAAAGGGTTTACTTAATTAACATTAGTGCCTAGAATTTCTTATAAGTTATAAATATTTAACATTGTTAATCAGTATTTATATTGCAACTTTGCTCTTAAGGAAATTATGGCGTACGGCGTTAACCTTCCAGATCTGCTCGATCATGCAGACGTTAAACTCGCCCACAATGTCAGCATAGCTTGTTATAGCAGTATTCTTTCTATGCTGCTCAATGGCGCACCGCTACATGAAATCTTGCACGCCTTAGTCTTAAAAATCGAAGCTCAAAAAGTAGGAACCAGAGGGTCTGTGTTACTGCTCAGTGCTGACGGTAAACGTCTGTTATTAGGTGCCGCCCCCAATTTACCCGACAGTTACAATCAAGCCATTAATGGTGTTGAAATTGGTCCCAATGTGGGTTCTTGTGGCACGGCTGCCTATTATGCGCAGCGTGTTATCGTTGAAGATATCGCTCAACATCCTTACTGGGTTAATTATAAAGAACTGCCATTACGTGCAGGTCTTAAATCTTGCTGGTCAGAACCTATCAAAGATACTCATGGTAAAGTGCTAGGCACATTTGCCATGTATTATGATACGATAAAGTCCCCAACAGAGCAGGATTTAGAACTCATTTCAGAGGCGGCAAGACTGGCGAGTTTAGCCATTGAACGCAGTCGTGCAATGGAATTTCAGCATTTAGCTGTGAAAATTTTTGACCGGTTACCCCTTGCTCTGGTTATTTCCAATTCTGACGATGCAGTTCTCTATGCTAATCCCGCTTTCAGACATATAGTTATTCCTCAAGATACTGATATCGCTAACTTTCACCCTAAGATTTTTTTAGCATCATCCCAATCTAATGAATTAGTGGGGTTATTTGAGCATTTAGCTCAGGACAGAATGTGGCAGGGTGAATTGGTGGGTCTTAGGGGAAATGGCGAGGAGTTTTATCTTGATCTTATCGTCACGACCTTCCGAGAGTCCAATGGTCAGCAACCCTGTTTTGCATGGCTATTTTCAGATATTAGTGAACGTAAGAAAGCGGCGCAGCTGATTAAGTATCAGGCCAATAATGACTCTCTTACCGGACTTGCTAACCGCAATGCGTTATTCAAGCAGATCCAAGCGTTAATTACTTCCGACAGTTTGACCCCCGGCTTTAGTTTTATGTTGATGGATTTAGATAACTTTAAGCAAGTCAACGACACCCATGGCCATGACAAAGGTGATGCACTGTTAGTGCAAGTGGTTAAACAGATTAGCGAGTGTGTCGATGACACTATGGTGTTTGCACGCTTAGGAGGGGATGAGTTTGCCTTGCTATTACCTGGGGTTGTTAACCAGAAAGAATTGGCACAAATTGCAGATACAATTAACAAAAATGTGGCAAAACATTATGTGCTAGCCGATGGAAAAGGCGTTTATAGCTCGGTAAGTATAGGGATTGCACGTTTTCCTGAAGATGCCCTCGATCTTGAACAGTTGTTAAATTGTGCCGATCAGGCCATGTATATTTCTAAGGCAAATGGTCGCAATCGATATCATTTTTTTACTGAACAAATGCAGCTAAATGCCGAGCGTGTTGCTAGCCTTCATAATCAGCTTAAGCAGGCATTAGATCAGCATACCTTCGAGCTTTATTACCAACCCATAGTCAATGCGACCACAGGCCTGATTGTCCGTGCTGAAGTGCTGCTGCGCTGGCAGCATGAGGGAACGTTTATTCCACCCGATGAATTTATTCCCATCGCTGAGAACAGTGGTTTAATCGTTGATATTGGTCGAGATGTTCGCCTTGGTGCTATGCAGACTATTTTAGAAATGCAGGAACGAAATTGGCCCATTAATTTATCGGTGAATGTCTCGACTTTTGAGTTTTGGTCCCATGAACTACAAGATGCCTTTGTGGAATCCTTTGCTGCGATTATCGAGCAACTTGAGGTAACAGATTTCCCTTATGATAGATTAACCCTTGAGATCACTGAATCTTTGCTGATGAAGCA
This sequence comes from Shewanella sp. SM20, assembly GCF_025654545.1. Lineage (NCBI taxonomy): Bacteria > Pseudomonadati > Pseudomonadota > Gammaproteobacteria > Alteromonadales > Shewanellaceae > Shewanella > Shewanella sp. SM20. Next base: position 124,132 of record NZ_JAKKRK010000002.1, read on the forward strand.
GCATACGTATCTTATTGATGTGCTTAATGGTTTGCGGGTTAAGGGGATTAAAATTTCTTTGGATGACTTTGGCACTGGCTATTCGTCCTTATCCTATTTGGCTAATTTCCCGATCGATCAAATTAAAATCGATAAGAGCTTTATCGACAGATTAGATGAAGGCAAACGTCACGAAGCGTTGGTGGAGGCCATAGTGCGTTTAAGCCATGCGTTAGATTTAACTGTGACGGCAGAAGGGGTAGAAACTGAGTCCCAGCTTAAATTTGTAATGGCGAATCATATTCAAGAAATTCAAGGCTATTTATTTTATAAGCCTATGCCCAAAGCTGCATTCTTTGCGCTGTTGGCAAAGCAAGCTGAGCTGCATTAGGTTCTTGGTATTGGAGCTTTGATGTTTGACCTAAATATGAGGGCGGCTTAACCTGCGACAGCCTGATTGATATATTGGGTTTAGATGTAAGTTAATAATCCAATATTTAGGAATATAGTGTTGAAAGATAACAAATAAAAAGAGCGCCTCGGCGCTCTTTTTATGACTGAAAACGGATGCAGTACTGAGTCAGCTTGATGAATGTTAAGATTTAGCGGTTATCTGGCTGTTAATCACTAGACTCAAGTATTCAGTAAAATCGTGACCGTGATTTTGCAGCATTTTGGGGAACATAGAAATCGGCGTAGAACCTGGGAAGGTATTGATTTCATTTAGTAAAATTTCATTATCCGCGGTTAAGAAAAAGTCGATGCGCGACAGGTGACGCAATTTCATACCTTTAAATGCTTTGATTGCATAGGCGCGGATTTGTTCACTGATCTCAGCTGACACATGCTGTGCCACCACATCGGTGCGTGCTTTACTGTTTTTGGCGTATTTCTCATCGAAGGTGTAGAAGGTGTTGGTATCACAGATGATTTCACCTGGTACTGTCGCCACCACTTCACCGTTGTATTCGTATACTGCGACTTCTAACTCACGGGCTTTAATGGTTTTTTCAACGATAACATAGGGCGCATAGCCGAAAGCATCTTTAAGCACGCCAGCGACTTTATCGCTGTCATCGACTTTATAACAACCAACAGAGGAACCCTGGGAGGCCGCTTTGACGAAGATGGATCCCCATAATGCTAATGCGGCTTGGGTTTGCTCTATTGCTGCATCATCGAATTGGTTTAGAAAAATATACGGGGTATTCGGAATACCTAAGGCAGAGAACCACATTTTAGCGGTGATCTTATTAAAGCAGTTACTGCTAGCCTCGGATTCACAGCCAAAATAGGGCAGTTGGATCAAATTAAAATAGGATTGAATGTCACCTGTTTCGCCGGGATAGCCATGGATGCAGGGAATGACGTAATCGACCGGCCATGGGGCTTTGCTCTCATCGCGGAAGCGAATTTCGCGGCTATTGGTCAGTTCACAATCATCACCCGCAGCGGTGCGGTATTGACCAAATTTATCCAGTTCGACACGCAATACACAAAACTGTTCGGATTTTGCCAGTGAGGTTTCAAAATAATTGGCCGACATGAGTGAAATATCGTGTTCGGCACTTCCGCCGCCGCACAGCAAAAGCAGGTTGATCTTAGACATTGTGAGTGATTCCTCAAAGTGAGCAAAATCGGATGACATCGGCCTGTGGCAATACGAATATCATCCTATAGTACAGCCGCTGTCATCTTAGTTTTCTTGACCCTATGAGTGCAAGGTTTTGCTGACTGACGGCTATTAAGTGGTGAATTTTAACGCATTACATCGCATTGCAAATATGGGCTTGTTCCTTTGTCGGGTTTATTTTGATTTTTGTGGCGTGAGATGGCAATGTCGTTGGACTATTACTTCGTCACCGTCATCTAAACTGTGCAACCCAGTACGAGTGACATTGACTTTAGGCAGATTACAGCATGGTATCTCATGGTGAATAAAAACATTCGGTTAGCCCGCTTAAAGGATACAGATAGTGTGCAGGTATTACTTGAGCAACTCGGTTATTCTTTGCCCCATGCCGCTTTAGCCCAGACGTTAAGCCAATATCAGCATGACTCTTTGCGCCGCAGTGATGAATTACTGGTGTATGAGCAACATAATGCGCAGGGTGACCTGCAAGTTGTCGCTGTGATGGCCTTAATGTTCTTTGATTATTTCCCCGCCTTGAGTCGTATCTGTCGTATAACCGCAATTGTGGTGGATGCCGACATGCGGGGTCAGGGCGTTGGCTCTCAGTTGATTGCCTTTGCGAAAGAAAGGGGAAAGCAAGAGAATTGCCAGTTACTCGAACTCACTACATCGATGCAGCGCATTGCCACACAGCAATACTATGAAAGTATAGGGTTTACCAAAACATCCTTTCGCTACAGCTTAGTTTTGAGTGAACCAAACGGCTAATTCTTGGCTCGAGCGAGCATAATCAGATCCGTTGTCCTTGTGCCTTCGGGTACCGGAAAAACGTTGCGGGTGACATTGATAATTTCAAATTGATTGATTTTAGCAATTGATATTGCTTGGCCCACCACCGATATTCAGTCATCCGAATTTGTACATTAATACAAAAGATCAGAGTAAATAGTTCAGATCAAAACAGATGTTTAGCCCTAAGTTATAGGCATGATTTTTATGTAAATTCACCATTAACTCGACATCCATCAGTTGCGCTAAGGTCACTGGTCTCGCTTCCCAGCGCGGTGCGTGGCCAGCATCATTACAGTGTGCTAGGTATAAACGTCGCGTACTTTGATGTATGCCAAAATACGTCATATTACAACGCTGGCTAATCGTTAAATAGGGCTCAAAGTCGAGTGCATATACCTGCATGTCTTGAAATACTGACCACTGGATATAGCGGGTTTTTTCATAATAACGTTTAGGTAAAGCGGCATCTGGTGCTATGGCGTCAAACAAGGAAATAACGGCTTGTAGATCCTTAAGTGTAATAATGTCCTTTTTAATCAATGTTTAAATCCTTAGTTTCATGGTTAGAGTAAATCTAAAAGTCATATCTTAAAATGTAGTTCCTAAAGTGTTCCCCATTGACCACAAAGCTTCATTCACCCCCAAAGGCGGTCGGCAAGACCCGATGCGCGTTGGGTTGCTTGGCTACTGGCCCGCTCGAATACGTGCTGGGTGCCTAAGCAGGTAAAGTGGACTTTAGCGCGGGTGATGGCGGTGTAGACCAACTCTTTGGTCAGCAGTTGCCACTGGGCTAGGCTGGGGCTCGGCGGCAATACTAAGGCCACACGGCTAAATTCGCTGCCTTGGCTCTTGTGTACTGTCATGGCGTAACAGGTTTCATGGCTTGGCAAACGGGCTGGCAAGACTTTTAACAGGCTGCCATCGGCCTTGATAAAGTGCGCCATTAAACGTTCGGGTTTATCTTCATCCTGCAAAATCAATCCGATATCACCGTTAAACAGGCCTAAGTTATAGTCATTGCTTTGGATGATAATGGGCCGACCCAGATAAAACTCCTGTAGCGGTTTAATCAGCTTGGCATTGGCCAGTGCTTGAGTCACAAATTGATTAATACCTTCAACCCCATAATCGCCCGAGCGCATAGCACATAGAATACGGTACTGGTTAAAGCGTTCAATGATGTCAGCTGTGCTTGGACGCTTGCTTAAATCACTATTACTCGTATCGCTATTCAAGGCGCTGAGATAAGTGCCATATTGCTGGCAGGCTTGCTCTAGAAGTGAATTGAGTCCCATATTATTAGCAGGCTCGCTCACTTTGGCTTGGGTTTGGCTTACGACCATACTGTGTTCTAACCAGCTCAATTCTGCAGGTCCCTGTTGCCATACCTGCAAAAGACCTTGAAGATCTGCGCGATTGACGGCACTGGCGAGCAGTCCAATCCCTGCATCGCCTTTAAATCTGTGGCTGTGCATTAGCATACATAAGCTATCGCCAAGTTTAGGGGCGTCGCTGATATAGGGCGTTAACTCAAAACCCGTTAAAGCACTCAGACGCTCGGCTTGTTCCTTGGAATAGCGCATTTGCCACAGAGCAGGGCTGCTTGAAGCTATGTTGTTCTGAGCAAGGTTATTGGGATCTACTGGTATTTTAAGGCCCGCACAAATATCGGCGAGCACAGCGCCAGCCTCAACTGAGGCGAGTTGGTCTTGATCGCCGAGTAAAATCAAACTGGCGTGCTCGGGCAGTGCGCTGAGCAATTTATACATCATGGGCAAATCGACCATAGAGGCTTCGTCGACGATTAATAAGTCGAGCCTAAGCGGATTACCTTGATGGTGGCGAAAGTGCGGCGAATTGGGGATCACCCCAAGCAGCCTGTGTAAGGTTGATGCCTCCTCTGGAATACGTCCCAGAGCCGTTAAAAAGTCTTGGCTATTTCTATTGCGAGCTTCATCAATAACATTAGCATGGGCGCTGAGTTCCTTCGCCAGACGCGCTTTTGAGGCTTTGATTGATTCGCTTAAGCGAGCCGCCGCTTTTCCCGTTGGCGCGACTAAACGGATTTCCTGCTGTGATTCCATTTGTAGCAATAACAAAAGCTTAGTCACAGTAGTGGTTTTGCCCGTACCTGGGCCGCCAGTGATCACCGACAGTTTTTTACCCAGCGCTGTGGCCGTGGCGACCTTTTGCCAATCAATGGGTGCTGTGTCTTCACTGTTAGTGAGTACATTGGTAGTGAGTGAATGGGGATCGCTCACAGTGGTAGGGAACAGTTGATCTAGCAGTGACCTCAACTTAGCGATTTGCGGTTGCTTTTGGTGGTTTGCTTCTTCAGATAATTGCCTAGATACGCTTCCGGACAAGCGGATTAATGAGGCGGCGACTGAGGTTTCAAATTGATGATAACGTTGTAAATAGAGTATGCCATTATCAAAAATAAGCGGTTTGTTACTGCCCGCTTGGCCGACGGCATCAAAGGTTTGTAAGGTCTCAGTGAGCGCTTCGAGGCTTAAGGTGATTTTACAATGGCTATTTTGTTCGGCCATGGGATTAAGTGGCACAATATGGGCGAGCACTAGACAACTGTGCTGTGAAGATAATTGCTGGCTTAATAGCGCACACAGCAAAATAAATAAGGGATGTTGGCTGTCGCCTGGATGTAAGAGACTCATTTCGAGTGCGAAATGCCGATCGAGTGGCGTGAGCAGTCGTTCTTGCTCCCACTGTTTCAACAGCTCTGGTAGCGGCGCGGTAAGCTGGATTGCGCCATGATCTATCCATTTCGCGGCTGTGAGTGAATGTGCATTTAGCCCTTGGGTTGAGCGCATCATGCCGTGACTCCTGTATCGATTGCACCAGCTAATCTGCTGTGAAATAAATTGTCATTAAAAAGTGAATCCAGCGCGAGAATAAGTGCCTTCGGCGGCTTGTCGTAGTAAATACCGTAGCCGGGATACTGAGCCGACATACCCCGTAAGAACAAGTAATAACAACCGCCGATATGGCTTTCGTAGTCATAACTTGGCAGGCGTAAACTCAAATATCTGTGCAGCGCCAATGAGTAGAGGATGTACTGCAAATCGTACCTGTGATCAGTTATGGCATTTTGCAGCGCGCTTTGATGATAGGCATTGATGTTGTCGCCTAAATGATTCGACTTATAGTCGGCGATATAATATTGACCTTGGTATTCAAAGGTTAAATCGATAAAGCCTTTGAGCATGCCCTTGAGATCATCAAACTTAAGTGTCGACTCATAGCCAAATTGCTGCAGTAGCGCATTGAGTTCAGTATCTTTAAGTTCGCTTAAGGGTAAATAAAACTCCATTTCGACTAAGGTATTCTGTGGCGATAACTTGGCTAAGCACAGATCTGGATGAGCAGGTTTGACGGCGCTTACGGCGCTTACGGCTCTTACATGGCTAGTGACCTGCGACGCTAAGGCATGCGGTATCGCGCAAAGCGGTGCATGCAGCACATCCAAATACCAAGTATGTAATATTGTTTGCCATTCGGGCGCGATACCGTATTGCAGCATGGCTTTAGGCAATTGCAGCGGTAAGTCGATTTCTGCCTGCGTAAAATCAATCTCTTCTAGCACTAAATGCATAAAGCTACCGGCATTGGCGCCGCGTTCAAAGTTAAAGCGATTGAGCATGTCATCCTGCAGATCATGACTTGCCTCATCAGGAATAGAGAGTGTTTGCGCAGCCGTATATTCAAGCGTACCTAATATTTCATCGTCGGCACCCGGAGCGGCTTTACCATGGCTGGTATTTTTAACTAGGCCTGAATAACTGCCGACTCGCCACGGCGTGCTGTATTGGCGGGTTAAGGTTTTCGCGCTAAGTATTTGCGCTATGTCTTGGCTTGAGGGCAATGGGCGCTCGTCTATGTCATCGGGCACCTTATCAATACTTATGGCTTCCACATCTTGAGCGAGCTGCTGCGCAGCATTGCAGATACGGGCAAAGTCACATTCTGAGTCGCCTATGCCGAGCAGATAGCCGATAGCGGTTTCATGCAGCTGACTTTTAAGGCCATTTTTAAGCTGACGACTGTGGTTGGCGATATACAAGTAACACAAATACACAGGGCGAGTGAGCGCCACATACAAAAGGCGCAAGTCTTCGGCTAAGGTTTCTTGCTTGGCGCGCTCCCAACCTTCATCCGTGCCTTCGATATCCCATACTAGCTCTTGCTCACCTGCATCGTTAGTTCTGTGGTACAGCATAGGCGTCGGGCGGCGGCGATTGTCACGGGCTAGGCTGACAAAGGGCACAAAACACACGGGATACTCAAGGCCCTTACTCTTATGGATAGTCACAATTTGCACCAGATTCTGCTCGCTTTCAAGACGCAGCTGCTGTTCATCTGTGCCTGTGTTATCAATCAGTTGCTGTTCATACCAATTGAGCAGGGCGCTAATACCATCAAGTTCGGTGGCCTTTTGCTGTAATAGCTCGGCAAGGTGGCGAAAATCCGTCAGGCGGCGCTCACCGTTTGTGGCATCTTGCTCTTGAGCATCTACCTCAGCACTGGCGGTGTGCAGTAAACGGTCAATCAGCTTAGTGCTATTGGCAAGGCTTAATAGCGCGGGCATGATGCCGCGTTTTTGCCACACTTGGTGCAAGTTAAAAAACTGCTCTAATAACAGCTGTCTGTGCTCTTCATCTTGGTTAAAGGCATGAATTTGCTCGGCGCTGTAGCCTAATAATGCCGTGGCTAGGGCGCTGCGCAGTGCCCGCTCATCCTTAGGATTCGCCAGAGATCGTAAAATTAACGCCATTTCCCGCGCTTCAAGGGTATCGAATACACTGTCGCGACTTAAAAACACTGCGCCTATGTGGCGTTTACTCAATGCGGTTTTCATCACCGCCGCCTCGTTGCGATCCCGCACTAAGATAGCGATGTCTTTAGCGATTAAAGGCCCTTTCGGGCTGTGGCATTCGCCATTGGCCGCATCTGTCAGTAAACGGGTGATCTCCGCTGCTGCATCTTCGGCGAGCAAGTGTCTTGCGGTGGTTTTGTTGAGGCCGTTTTCTGCGCTTTCGCTTAAGAGTCTTAATCTTAAGGCGGCAGGATTGGCGGTTTTTTCAGTGAGGGTTTTCCCCTTGGCACTGCTGGGCGTTTTCACGCTATCAAAGGGGATCGACTGACTGATAAACGGATCGTGATGCTGGCTAAACAGATGGTTAACCCCAGCGACCATGTTTGCGCTTGAGCGGTAGTTGGTATCCAGATGATAGTGGGCCTGCGTATGATGACGGGCCTCAATATAGGTATGGATATCGGCGCCGCGAAAGGCATAAATGGCCTGTTTAGGATCGCCAATCATCAACAGAATGAGCTTATTTTCAGTAGCGTCTACACCTTGCTTTTCAAACGAGTAGCGGCCTTGGTAGATGCCAGAGAAGATCGCAAATTGCAGCGGATCGGTATCTTGGAATTCATCAATAAGCGCGACGGGGAAACGTGTTGCCACGGCTTTGGGCAAGGTTTCATTATTGGCATGTAGCGCGCTTGCTAATGTCGTGAGTAAATCATCTGGGGTCAGCACGTTTTTTTGCTGCTTTTGCTGGGAAAATCGCTCGCTTATGCCAAGTTTCGCACTATGTAAAAACGCTGGTTTAATGGCGGCAATCAATGTAGCGAGCTGCTCCATATGATCCATCAGCGGCGCTTCGCTCACGCTTGGGATCACGCCGCCCTTGTTGAGTTTTAACTCAGACAGCGATAAGGCTTCTAATTCTTTCAGTGGCGGCAACCCATGCCCGAAGGCGAGCCAGTTATCTAGTGCATCGAACATGGCGGCGAGCTTGGGGTACTTATCCGTTGCTTTGCCAAAGCGGGTACCATTCAGCGGCAAACTGTGTAGCAATGCCAATAAGCCATCGCGTCCCCTTGGCCAAGCTAATTTAAAGCGCTCTAAACTTTGGCGTAGTGACAGGGCTAAGGCATCAAACTTAAGCGCGGGTTTCAAAAGCTTTGCTTGACTGGCGCCAAGGAGCGGTCGCAACTGTTTGACTAAACCATCGGGCTCGCCAAATTCCTTGGCAATGATTTGCGCTAAGTAATCGGGCAGCGGATAACAGGCCTCACGCCAAAAATCCCGCACCGCATGGTGCAAAAATTCGCTGTCGTCCAAGGTAAAGTCCGATTCGAACAGCAAGGAAGACTCAAAGGCGAGATCCGATAAAATTCGCTGACAGAAACCGTGAATGGTAAAAATCGCCGCTTCGTCGAGTGATTTAAGGGCGAGATCGAACCGCCGCAGGGCAATGGCGCGATCACTCTCTGGGGTGTTGTCATACAATGCCTGCACAAAGGGGTCGGCAATCGTTAGTCCTAAGAAGCACTTAAAGGCGACTTGAATACGCCGGCGAATACGATCCCTTAGCTCTTCGGTGGCCGCATTGGTAAAAGTTACTACGAGAATTTGTTCGCAGGTGAGCGGTGCAGGAATGCCATCACCAAGTAATAAGCGTAAGTAAAGACCTGAAATCGTGTAGGTTTTACCTGTGCCTGCGCTGGCCTCAATAAGACGACTACCGCCAAAGGGCAGAGTGAGAGGATCAAGCGCTTGTGGTGCTGAATGTAACGCTGCTGCGTTTAACTGCATCTGTTCACTCATGCTTGCTCTCCATGTGCGCTATTGCGGTTCAAATGTGGTGCGAGAGCTTGTGTGTCAGTCGCGTGTTCATTAGCAGGGCCTTGGCTCATGCCATCGTTTAGCGCAAATTCCTCAAGCTGAGCCAGCGTGTCTTTGAGATATAAACTCACCATAGGGCGATAGATACGCTCGGCTAATGCACTAAAGCTATCCTCAGAGAAATCCCGCGGGAAACTGAATAATCGCTGGTAATGGGGTTCGTTCCCTTCACCCAATTGACTCTGCTCATCTAACCATTCGGGTAATGCTTGCTGCAAACGCTCATCGTGCTCACCCTCGCAGCTGACGTAGGCCAGTGACGTGCGCGGCATAAAACACAGTGGGTGTTGTTGGCCTTGGTAAAACAACACTAACAAATCGGCCAGTAACGCATGGGCGCGCTCAGCAGTGATTGGCGCCAAGGCGTGGAAGTGCCCCATGTCGAGTAGATAGCTTGCATGTGTGTGGCCCATTGCCATTAAACACAGGTGGCGAAGGTACAACCTCAGCACATCGCGACCGTGGGCGCTACCAGGACGGTAATTCACTAATCCCTTAGGGCTGATGTCATCAATACGGCCTTGCAGTACCACTTGCTGGGATTTACCCGCCGTGATGGGCAAGTCAAACAGGAGTTTAATATCCGCATGACTACTGGCTTGTTCTCCCTTGAGGAACAAGGTTCTGCCAATCAAAGGCTTAATATCGTGCTGATATTGGCGTAGCAGCAAATCATCGAAGGGCTGCATGGGCAAAGTGCCACTGGCTTTGAGGCGTTTAATCAGCTCGATATCGGGCTCAGTTAGGCCTTGGCCTATGGCATCGTCGAGTAACTGGGCCTGTAACATATAACGCTCTAGGGCATTCAAGCTAAAGGGCTCGTCATTATCATCGGCCTGAATATTAAGGCTGAGATCGACTTTTAACGTACGGTTGAAGAAGTACTGCGCCGGATTTCGAAAGAAACGGATCAGGGCTGACACATCCACTTGCTTGCTTTGCTTACTTTGCTGCTGTTCGTGCTCAGAAGCTGGCTGTGCCTCTGTATCTGGCACTGAGTCTTGTTCATCCGCTTCGAGCATGATGCGAGTTTGCACGCCGATAAAGCGGCCCGCATGTGTGCCCGCAGCGTCCGCATTGGGCGGACACCATTGCAGGCTGTAACTTTGGCCTATGCCCGAGTTATTTTGGGTTCTGCCTGATCCATCTATGTTTGAGCCATCTTTGTCATCATTTTTTACTGTGGCTTGATACAACTTGGGATCAAAGGGTTGCAGTGGCTGGTGGCTGACAATCGCGTTATAGAGGGCTTTTTCGGCATCCTCTGGGTCTATGGGGCTTGCAGCGTTTTGCGATTGAGCCAATAGCGTTTCAGGCAAATAGCACAGCTGACAATATTCAATCAGCTCAGAGACGAGCATAGAGGCGATACGCTCAGAGTTATCCCGTTCGCTGCGGCCAATATAGCTGATATACAGTTGTTCCCGCGCCGACAATAAGGCTTCTAAAAACAAATATCTGTCATCGAGGCGGCGGGAGCGATCGCCTTTACGGGCGCCGAAATGCGCCATTAAATCAAAGCCGACGGGATGTTGAACCCTAGGATAAACCCCATCGTTCATGCCGAGTAAACACACGACCTTAAAAGGAATCGAGCGCATCGGCATCAAGGTACAAAAGTTCACGCTCCCCGCAAGATAACGCTGGCCGACCCGAGATTCGGTTAAGCGTTGATTAAACCACTGCTGCAGTACTTCGATACTGAGGCTCAGTCCGCTTATGTTCTTTTGGGCTAGCGTCTCGAACATACTTGTATCTAACGAGTTTGAATCCAAGGGCTTGCCCGCCGATAGTAACTCTTGCTCTAGGGCGGCAATGGCATCGCGGATTTCCTGCAATTGTTCGCGCTCGTCTTCATCTGTGTCGTAGAAGGCATCCAGCAACTCAGTTAATTCCGCTAAACGCAGTGCGCCCACTTGTGGCTGGGCGAGTATTTGCGCCGTTTCATCGAGCACTTCAATAAAATTGAGTAGCTTACCTAACGCCTGCGCCGATTGGCCTTCAATGCCAGTGACGACAAGATGGTCTTGGTAGAGCGGCGCATCGTCACTCAAGGCGTAACCTAAAATCAGCCTTTTAATACCAAAGGCCCAGGAGTTTTGCTCAAACGCTGGCACACCTTGTTTAAGGCGGCTTTGTTCATTGCGGCCCCAGCGCACGCCAGCTTCATCTAACCAGCGGCGGATCAGTTGCAACTCATCGTCATCGAGTTGGAAACGGCGCAAAATGGCGGGCACTTCGAGTATGCTCAAAATGTCGGTCAGACCGAAGCGACTCTGATTAATCCCGAGTAAATTTAAAAAGCTATTGATGAGCGGTGATTCCTGCGCTGCACCGCGGTCGGCAATGGCGTAGGGAATGTAATGCAGACCTTGCTTCGCCGAGAAGACAGCATCGATGTAGGGGGCGTAGGCGGCGACATCGGGCATCATCACCACTATGTCTTTGGGTGTCAGGTCGGCATGGTTGCTGAGTAACTCAAGTAAGTGATCGTGCAGGGTTTCGACTTCCCGCAGTGGACTGTGACAACTTTTGACTCGAATGGATTCATCGTCGCGCTTAAGCAGGCGTCTGTTCTCGACATTCTGATACAGCTCGGCATCAGGCCCTAGCACTCTGTCTAAGGTTTGCATCTCTAAAATATCGTATTGCACCCCGTGGAGCATGCTGGCGTGATTGTGCGGCGAGTTGGGATCGTCGCAGGGTTCACAATACACATCGTCGCCAAAGTCGCAGTGTTCGGCGGGAAGTTCAAGCAGCATATCGAGTAATTCACGGCCCATCTTGCCGTTATTGGCAAGCAGCGGATTACCCACTTCGAGTTTATCTTCCCACAGTTCGGCTAATTGGCGTTTACCCGCATATTGCACCGCCATGCGGGCTCGATTACGGGGATCAACAATGTCACCCCAATAGTGCTGACACGGACTTAAGCCCAGCACGATCACATCGATACGGCCTGCCAGATGGTACAGCACCTCTAGGGTTTGCGGCGCCATCGAAGAAATGCCAAACACAAATAGGCGTTGCGGTAATTTGGCGAGTGACGTGTCGGGATGATTCAGCGCGGCAATTAAGTCACTGTGCAGGTTGGCCCTGTGGTAATGGCTTTGATTAAGCTCATCACGGTTAAAGGCAATCAGTGCGCGCCATAAAATGGGTTGCCAGCGTTGGTCTTCATTCAGCGGCTTGGTGAGTGATTCGGGATGCTCGTTTTGCTCCCAGGCTAAAATCCAATCGGGGCGATACACTAAGTATTGGTCGAAGATATCGGCAATCCGACCACAGAGTTGGTACAACTTAATGTCGTCAGCCGTCATATCACTCGTGTTGTGCTGTTCACTCGTGTCGGTGGCATTTGTGCTGGATTGCTGATGACTTAGATAGTGTCTCAACGGCCCAAAGGCGTCATTTTGTAGCATGCGCGGTAAGAGTTGCATCAGCTTCCACGTCATTGCCGCCTTAGTGAAGGCGTTATCCTTAGGCACATTGGGCAATAAGTCATGGCACAACTGCCAGGTAAAGCTCGATGGCAGCGGGAATTCCAGTGCGGCGGCAATTCCATTTTGTTTGGCGATTTCGAGGCGTAGCCAAGTCGACATGCCGGGACTCTGTACCAGAATATGCTCGTTACTCAGTAGACGTGCAAAAGCAAGCGGTTGGGTCAGGTAAGCGGCTAAATGGGCGCAGAGCACTTCCATCTGATTGGACTGGATTAACTTTAGCATGTGCAACTCGGCATGGTGACAATAAAACAATTCTATGTGTTTGATTTATAAGATTCAACACTATTGCTGCTTCTGTGGAATTAACCCGCAATTTTAGGTGTTTATTGGTGCTTGCTCCGATGATGTATCGTCAGTTATAGCTCAGTTGACGAATCCTAGGCTAGATTGAACTTATCTTTCACTTTGGCTCTGAGCAGTAACCAGTTGAGTTGCTTCGCCGCCGCTTTAAATGCGGTTAAATGCGCTTGATAGTCTTTAGCCGGTAAATCTTGGTACTTCAGTGCTACATAACTTTGGGTCAAGGTTTGGAACAGCGTGCAAAGCTTTGGTGCACTGTGTTGGTATTGCTCAATAATCTGCTGCGCAAATTGATTTGGTCCATCACTGTCTTTGCGCTTAATGCCATAGTGTGCGAGACGATTACAGAGCTGTTGATAACGAGTACTAATGGGATCGTCTTGAACTCTAAAATGTAATAAGCCCGCACTGTAGGCGATATAGAGCACGATAAGGCTGATACAGAGCCCCATAAATACCGCGATTTTAGTGTGAGTCACATCGCCTAAAATGCCACTGAGCACTTGATTCTGTTTCTCTTGGTTAAAACCCAGTACCCACACGCTCCAGTAATAATCTATGCTGGCAAAACGTTGTCTTAACTCGTTGAGCCAAGGCATGGATTTAAATCGTAAGCTACTAAAAGGGCTTTCCTGCAGGTAACTTTGCTCGGGATCAAACTGGGCGTCGAATCCTTGCTCGATACGATTGGGCGCCACCATAGCGGTTGGGTCGAAACGCACCCAACCTTCATCTTCAAGCCAGACTTCTGCCCATGCGTGGGCCATATATTGATACACACTGTAGTAACCCGCTTGCGGATTAAATTCACCGCCCTGATAGCCTGTGACCATACGCGCGGGTAAGCCTGTGGCCCGCGCCATAAAAATGAAGGCTGCGGCATAGTGCACGCAAAAACCGGCTTTGTTTTCAAATAAGAAATCATCCACTTGCTGCGGCCCAAGGGGGGGAGGCGTGAGTGTGTAGAAGAAAGGCTCACTATTAAAGTGGCCCATCATGGCCCATAGTCGTGGCTTAGGCGCGGGATACTGAGTCTTAAACTGCTCTGCTAACGTTAAAGTGCGTGGATTACTTTGGCTCGGTAGTTCGAGGTTAATCTGCCTTTGCCGCGCAGATAGCCTGAGATCCATCTTAGCCTTAGGCCAAGACTCTACTTGATAACTCATTCGCTGATCGATATTGCGCAGCGCCAACAGCCGATAGTCGGGCATATTGACCACGTTATCATCTTGGCTATAGGCCACATCGAGACCAAATAACCACGGCTGGTGGCTCGGCTCAGCAATCACTTGATAACGAATACCATGCTTATCTTGCTTACTTAATGCGATCTCTTGATCTTCGCTGCTTATCGAAGCAGGGCTATTGCTCATGGGATCAGGATTATTGACCATCAATGCTGGGCTGGGCCGAGAGGGCGGAAACAGCAGGGCATCTTTTTGCAACTGTTTAATCCCCGCGTCTTGGCGCCAAGTGACACCATCATAGTTCTCCATCACGAGGGCGCGCCAATATAACTCGGCATTAATGGGCGTTGCATTGGTAAAACTCGCCCTAAAGGCAAGTTCAGTCGAACGGGTGAGCTTACCTATATCACCAATCGCCAGACTATCCGACAAGCCCGTTTGGGCTTCTTTCATGTTGGGCACTAACCAGAGCGGTGCAAGACGCGGTAACACTAAAAATAACAGCAGCGCGAGGGGAAGGCTCTGGAGTAAAAATTTGCCACCGATCCAAGCCGTGTGTTTTAAGGATTGCTTATCTTGATACAAAGTCACGAGCACGCAGGTGTTGATCAGTGCCACCACGAGCAAGTGCGCGGTATTAAGCAGGGATTGATGGTCGATAAAGGTCAGCGCGATAATAAAATAGCCCGCGAGGACGACAACGCGTACATCCCTTTGATTACGCATTTCAATGTATTTTAAGGCATAACCTAACAGCAGCAGATTCACTAGCGCATTGAGTAAGCCGATTTCCTTTGAGACGAGTGCCAGTGTGGTTGCGGCGCCGATCGCAAGACTGGTCACCAAAAAACGCGGTGGTTTTGCCACTTTGCCGACATAAATCCCCACACGCCACAGCAAACAGATAGCGCAAATGCCCAAAGTCCAAGGCGTGGTTTTATCAAATAGTGGGCTTAATACCGCAATATTGGTGATCAATAACCAAAAAAGTGTCTGGCGGCTAATATTGTCGCCGATTTGCGGTGTCGTGCTATTGGCCGCTAACTTCATACTTGCTCCCTCGAAGTAGGGATATGATGCTGCTTGCGGGGAGCTTGATTCGTTTTTTGTGGGTGATTAGCGACTGATGACTGATATGGGGGCTTCGCCACTGAAGGCGCTAATTGTGGATATAAGGCAATGGCTTTTTGACAGGCGATCCTGTGGTGATTGCCTATAGCGGGCGCGATCAAGACATCGTCTCCCATGGGGTTTTGCAGATGTAAGCCAAAATACTGCTCAAGTTGCGTGAGTTTATTGACTTGCCAGCTTAGCTGACTCAATTGGGTTTCGAGGCGTTTGGCATCGGGTCTGAGCCTTAACCAGACGGGATCACCTTGGGGCTGCTGGAATTCTTTAGTCAGCATGCCTCGACCTTGTGCCCATTGTTTCCATGCCACTTGCTTGAGGGATTCGCCGAGCACATGGGGTTTAAGGCCTTTAAACTCATCAATCCCCGATACATGTTTACCCGCGAGTAACAGGGGATCTTGCTCCGACTGGGTATGATCAGCCTCAAGCTGTAGCGGCGCTTCAATCGGCAGGGCAAAGACTAAGTGACTAATGGCTAAATCCACATGGGACCACGCGCGGCAAAGCCCTAAGGGATAGAAGGATTCAATTTTGAGCCGACCCGGTGACACTTGGCCCCGCTGATGATATTCGAAGGGCACGAGCGCTTGTTGTTCATCTGTACCAAGGTTCTGCACCGTATAAGTGCGATTATTCGGATAGTTAAGTTGTATGTTATGGCCACTATGGTGCGTGCTGATGAGGACGGGAAAGGTTAAAGTTTCGCCCGCATAGACTTCGGGCGGCGTCGTGGCCCGTAAATGTAAGCCAGCCAGATTTTTGTAACTGTAGAGAATGCAGGTATTAAAGAGGCTTAGGAGTAAGATGCTGAGGCCAATGACTAAGTTGTTTTGATAGTTAGTGCCGAATAGATATAAAAGTAAAACCAGACCAAGCCAAACTAAACCAAAACCGCTCGGCAGAATAAAAATGCTGCGATGGCTTAAGGTTATTTCGGGACTCGGTGGCAAGCGTCTTGCTAACCAACGTTGCCAAATCGGGACTAACGTCGGAATGAAAGTCGGGAGTATCAGTCGTTTCACTTCTGAGTTATTTCCTTAGTTTAATGGGTTAACTGCATACTTTAGCGATATCTCCTCATTACAGTATCTTGCTACATAATAGGGTTAACGCTCGCCAGAATTCGCTCGGATAAGGCTTCACCCTGTAATTGGCTACTGGTTCTGAGTCTATGCTCAGCCACGCAGCAAAATACCGCTTGTACATCTTCAGGGACTAAATAATGTCGACCTTCTAAAAAGGCCCATGCCTTAGCTGCTTGTAATAGCGCTTTGGTGGCACGGGGTGATAACCCCACGCTGTCACTTTGGCTACGGGAAAAACTCACTAAGGCCAGAATATAATTGAGTAAGGCATCGGAAGCGCTGACTTTGTCGCACTGCTCTTGCAGTTGCATTAAGGCCATCGGTGTCAGGCATTGGGGCAATTGAGCTAAGGTTAAGTGGTTATGATTGCTCTTAAGCATAGCGAGTTCAGCATCGTGGCTTGGATAACCAATAGACAGACGCATCATAAACCTGTCGAGCTGCGATTCTGGTAGCGAAAATGTACCGGATTGATCGGTGGGATTTTGAGTCGCGATCACAAAGAAAGGATTGGGCAATCTGTGGGTGATGCCATCGACGGAAATTTGTTGTTCGGCCATCGCTTCGAGTAAAGCACTTTGTGTCTTAGGGCTGGCGCGATTAATTTCATCTGCCAAAATCATCTGTTTGAAAATCGGTCCAGGATGAAAGATAAATTGTGCTTGATGTTTATCAAAAATCGATACGCCGAGAATGTCGGCAGGCAGCATGTCACTGGTGAATTGGATCCGCTGATAGCTCAAACCTAAGCTTTGGGCTATACCATGGGAAATACTGGTTTTACCCATGCCGGGTAAGTCTTCAATCAACAGGTGCCCACGGGCGAGAATACAGGCTAGAGCGAGACGAATTTGCCTAGGTTTGCCCAGCAATATTTGTTCGAGTTGTTGTAGTAATTCGCTGATCCCAGATTGTGCCACGGGCGACTCCTAATACATTTGGAAGTGTGCTTAAGGTGCATTTGCAAGCTGATGTGCGTTATCACTATGGCGGATCATCGCCCGTATATCCAGTGGCATTTCTAGTGCTAAATCAATTACTCGACAGCATTAGGTCTGGTCTTGAGTGGGCTGGTGGCGCGAATGTAAACCGTTTTAGCCTGATCTTACGTAAGGCACAGTGCTTGGCTGCTGGTGGGGCGAATAAACCAGGATTTAAACAAAAAGCCTTGGACGAAGTCGACACCGATATCGCGCGCAAAGGCTAAGTGAGCTTCAGTTTCTATGCCTTCTAAAATGCATTGTTTGTGAGTCTTTTTGGCAAAGTTGACCAATGCAATTAATAATTGGGCTCCCTCTGGGTGTGTTATGTGCGTTAACCAATGACGGTCAAATTTAAGATAATCCACGTTCATCATCAGATCGACACTGAGCATGGAGTGGGGCGCACCAATATCATCCAGCGCCACATGTATCTTAGCTTGTTTAAATTGAGTGAATAATTGACTGGCCAGCTGGGCATCGTTAATGCAGGTGTTTTCGATGATCTCGACCGTGACTCGTTCATAGTGGGACAGTAAACGAATGAGCTTGGCGGTATGTGGTCCATCGACGGCGTGGGGATCAACATTGATAAAAATTCGCTGCTGACTCGGCGCATGGATGAGTTGAAATGCCTTGGCTTGATATTCAACTGCAGCGAGTATTTCTGTGGATTCATGCAATTGCTCGAACACAATATTAGGTGCAACCGCATCACCATTAGGCAAGTAAAAGCGTGCTAAGGCTTCATAGCCGTCGATGGCTAAAGTATGAGGATTGACAAAGGGTTGGTATTCGCAGCTAAGCGTTAACGAACTAAGGTTAATCATGGGTGTAATGGGATTCTTAATGCTTTAATACTAATTATTCGCATTTAATACCTTTCAGTGCAAACAAGTTTTCGATAAAACGGCGTGATTGCTGAATAATTATTCGCTTTGCTAATTATTTGAATTTAGAGAATATCATTTAGAATTTTTGGTGGTTAAAGCATGAGCGTTACCCTAGGGTATGCTGAAAAGTAGGAACTCGATGCAGCTGAGTATCGAGTTCCTTTTCATGTCACGAGTTAGTAAGCAAACTTAAGCTCAGCTTCGCTGAATAATGGCTGTGCTTTTTGCTTTTGCGCCTCATAAATTAATCGGTAGCTGAGGACGGCTTGAACATATTCACGGGTTTCAGTAAAGGGAATCGCCTCGATAAAGCCCATGGCATCGAGTTTGCCATCAGAGTTTGATAACCAGCGACGCACGCGAGAGGGACCCGCGTTATAGGCCGCCGTGGCGAGGATGCGGTTTTGGTTAAACTCTTTCAACAGCTGGGCATAGTAAGCGCTACCAAGATTGAGGTTAAGCTCTGCGCTATAGAGATCCTTTGGATCGCTATATCTGGCCCCGTGTTTTTTGGCAGTAGCTTTGGCCGTGGCCGGCATAATTTGCATTAGGCCACGGGCACCTACGCCCGAGGTCGCATAAAGATAGAATGCACTTTCGCGGCGGCTAATCGCACGGATCTCATCGATGTTAACCCTATGCTTTTTGCTGGCGTGCTCAAAACCGGCTTGGTGTGCCATAGGGAAGCGTAGAGGAATATCATCCCACAACTTACCTTGAATACTGGCTTCAACACCAAAATCGTACCAGCCCTGTTCATGGGCATAGCGTCCATAGCGTGCTCGCATCGTATTTTCACTGCGTTTTAGTAGTGACATCCATTCATAGCGAGCATCGAAATAACGGTCGAGCGCCATTAACTCTTGCACTCTGACAAAGCCGAGATCATCTGTTAACTTTTGGCTATTGGCATCAACAACAGGCTCAGGGCTTTGATTGAGTGATACCGGTTTATTTAAGAACTGCGCAGCAGCAAAACCGTAAAAATTACGTTCATTACTGATTGTCGCGAGCGCTTTTATGGCGCTTTCAGGCGCTTCTTTGGCATTGGTGCGATAAAGCCAGTATTGCCAACGTTCCTTTGCCAAGGTTTCTGGTTGGAGTAGGTTCAAGTAACGGGCAATACTGCGCATGTCGTGATCGCGGATAGCCCATCTTAAACGGCGCTCAAATAAGTCGTCATTTTTCAGCTCAGTGAGCACATTGTCGACATAGTTTTTATAGTTATCATCTTGTTCAATTAAAATGCGGCGAACAAGGTATTTATCGAGTTGCTGCGCTTGTTCTGGGGTAAAACGATGGGCCTTTTGATACCGTTCATACAAATTAATGGCTTGGTCGAGATCCTTACGGGCAAGGCGTTTTAATCCTGCTGCAACAATGTCACCGACAATGGGATTTTTATCTTTAAACTTTTCGGTATGGCGCAGGCTATTGGGATCTTTATAGACGGCGACTAAACGCTTAGCTTCGTTACTATGGGTGGTGATTTTTTGGGATAAAAAACTCAGTAAACTCGTTTCGCCAGCCTCGAAACTCAGCATCATTCGCGCCCATACGACATCTTGTGTGCGTTTGCCCGCTTTGGTCCATGTGTTGAAAAGAGGATCACATTCCTTTGGTCGCGAACCCCCAAATACCCAAAGTGATTGTGCGGCCGCATAAGCCGTTTTTAGATCGCCCTTGGCGAGTTTCGCCTCATAGTAATAACACTGCAGGCGGATGTCGGTAGGCGCTTCTGGGGTGATCGCAAGATAATCATTCCAGCGTTTTTGGCTACCAGCATTGTTTAAATATTTAGACCGTAACCTATTGTACATGGGTGTGGTTTCATATTTTTCAATCAAGGCTTTAGCTGCATAACCCTGTAAGGCATTAAGAGCACCTATGTCGATATCATGATCTAAATAAATCGCGAGCGGATAATTACCTAGTTTTGCCCGTAGGGGTTTATAGGTTGCATAATCTTGCTTCTTCAGGGCTTTTTCAGCCTCAAGAAAGGTTTTCTGCGTTGACGTTAACGCAAGTGCAGCAGGGGCATTCAATGCGCCTGCGAGCAATATTGCACTGGATATAACCACATTTATAACTGCTTTGCACATGGAGCGTTTGCCTCCGGGCATCAAGGTATCAATCGACATGTCCGTATCGATTTGAGGTAATTAATGGGTGTTCAATTCTTGTTATCTATCATTGCATTCGACAGGCTCGAGTTCTGTGTCCTTAGGATCGCGGGTATGCGACAGATTAAGTTCAGCGTCGTCATCCTGAGTGTCGTTATCGTCCTGGGCTTCATTGAGCGCTTTTTCTAGCAGCATTTTATCCAGTTGTTTGCTGGTATCGACCCCGAGCTGCTGCATTAAATGGGCTTGACGCACAAGGTTGCCTTTGCCCGATGACAGCTTGTTCATTGCACTGTGATAGGTTTTTTCTGCATTATCTAAGGCGCGGCCGAGTTTTTCCATATCTTCAATATAACCACATAACTTGTCGTAAATTCGACCCGCTTGTTTTGCAATGGTTTGTGCGTGTTGATTTTGATATTCGTAGCGCCAAATATTGTTAATTGTGCGCAGGGCCACCAACAAATTCGTTGGACTAACGAGCATGATATTTTGCTCAAGAGCAAAATTGACTAGGCTAGGATCATGCTCTAATGCCAGTAAAAATGCCGGTTCGATAGGAATAAACATCAATACATAATCGAGACTCTTAAGGCCATGCAGATGTTGATAATCTTTTTGACTTAAGCCTTTAATGTGACTGCGAATTGAAATGACATGCTCGTTAATGGCCTGTTGGCGCAGTGCCGGATCTTCACTGTTGAAGTAGCGCTCATAACTGACCAACGACATCTTAGCATCGATGACCACATCTTTATTTTCTGGCAGATGCACAATCACATCCGGCTTAAAGCGTTTACCACTATCATCCTTGAGATCTTGCTGAGTATGGTACTCATGGCCTTCACGTAGGCCGCTTTCTTGCAGTACGCGATCGAGGATCACTTCACCCCAATTACCTTGTTGCTTGTTATCGCCCTTGAGCGCTTTGGTCAGGTTGATAGCATCTTGGCTCATCTTCAGATTGAGCTCCCTTAAGTGCTCAAGCTGATGTTTGAGGGCGCTGCGCTCGGATTGTTCGTGGGTGTAGGATTCACGAATTTGTTGTCTGAATCCTTCTAGCTGTTGTTTTAATGGCCCAAGTACGCCTTCGAGTTGGCTGGCATTTTGGTGCTTAAAGTTTTCGCTACGTTCTTCAAAAATACGGTTTGCGAGGTTTTCAAATTGGGTTTGTAAACGCACTTCGGCCGATTCTAAGCTGGCAATTTTATCCTGCAGCGATTCTTGCTGGGCATCGGCCTTGGCTTGAATGGTTTGCTGCATGGCATTGGATTTCGACAGGGCTAATTGGATCTCTAACTGACGGCGCTGGCTATCATTTAATTGCTGCTCTAAGGTGGGAACGCGTTCGGCTAAAGCCTCGGCTTTACCCAGTTGTTCAATTTTGAGCTCAAGGCGTTGCTGGTATTGACGTAATTGCGCTTCTTTGTCATCGACCAAAATTTGCTGTTGTGCTAAGGATAATTCTGCATCTTCATTTACTTGACGCATTTCTTGCTCAAGTTGGTCTTTGTGTAGTTGCCAGCGTTGGCGGGTGAGTCTTTGATTGAGCAGAGCACCGATCAACAGGCCTAAGAAGGCAATGGCGAGAAGGCCGATGATTTCGGCGACAGAAAAAGATTGAGAAAATGGCATGATCAATAGCACTCCTTTAGCTTTGGCGCTTAGGTTCGCATGCCCCCCAACAGGCTTCAAGCCCTTTAATCAACTATATCTGCGCTTAATGCTTGAATGAGCAAGTCTTATACGTTTAAGGTGAATTTATTCACGGGTGGAAAGTTTTTCTGGCTTTTACCTGTCTATATAAGAGTGAGCGATACAGACTAGCGCCAGAGAAGATTTTTATCGCGACTCGGTGGCTTTAATCATTGGATGGTAGAGGTGTCAATTGGCTAAACATTCCCGTTTTACCCCAGGTATTCTTAAAAAAGCGCAGTGGCACATGCAAGACAACCAAGTGACGCCCGAAGCGGTATTTCGCTCGCGTCGGCAAATTGTAAAAGCCATGGGACTCGGTGCTATCGGTGCCAGCGTGCCCGGTTATGTGCAGGCTGGATTATTCGATCTATTTGGCGATCAACCTAAGTCCTCATTTATCACAACGCCACTGACGTTTCAATCCAATAAGCAGTACGGTGACGCCGATGTGTTAACCCCGTTTGATAAAGTGACGCAGCATAATAATTTCTACGAATTTGGTACGGACAAGCAAGATCCCTTCAATAATGCCCAAGGCTTTAAAGTCGACCCTTGGCAACTGCGTATCGAAGGTGAAGTTGAACGGCCCATGACCTTAGATTTTAATGATCTGACTAAAATGTTCCCGCTTGAGGAGCGTAACTATCGCCTGCGCTGCGTTGAAGCTTGGTCTATGGTGATCCCTTGGGTGGGGTTCCCGCTGGCGGCATTATTGAAAAAAGTTGGCGTCACCAGTAAGGGCAAGTATGTCGCCTTTGAAACCGCTTTTGATCCCGAGCAAATGCCGGGGCAGAAGAGCCGATTAATGGGGGGAGGTATTCATTATCCCTATGTTGAAGGCCTCACGATAGCAGAAGCTATGAACGATTTAACCTTAATGTCGGTGGGTTTGTACGGTAAAACCTTGCCACCGCAGAACGGTGCGCCCATTCGCTTAGTGGTGCCGTGGAAATATGGCTTTAAGAGCATTAAATCAATCGTGCGAATTCGCGTCATGGATAAACAACCGCCGACCAGCTGGAATCAGCTTGCCTCACACGAGTATGGATTTTATGCCAACGTTAATCCGGCGGTGGATCATCCGCGCTGGTCGCAGGCCACAGAGCGTCGTATCGGCGAGGGGGGATTGTTTTCAGCAACCCGCATCGATACCCAGCCGTTCAACGGTTACGGCGAGTTTGTGGCTTCACTGTATGACGGCATAGATCTGAGGAAATACTATTGATGATTGGTTTGTTGTTTGGATATTCGCTATTAAGCGGGGACAAGGTATGTTGAGATTAACCGCTAAGCACTTGTTTTGGCTAAAGGCGTTATTTCATTTGTTGGGTTTAGTGCCCATCGTCTACCTTGTGCTCACAGTGGTGCTTGGCCGTGCGGGTGGCGATCCCGTGCAGCACATTATTCACTACACAGGCATAGGCGCATTAAATGCGCTAGCGGCGACCTTGCTGATCTCACCGATTGCAAAGTTGACCAAGCAAGGGTTGTTGATGCAGACCCGCCGTTTAGTGGGGTTATATGTGTTTGCCTATGCCACCTTGCATATCTTGGTGTTTTTTAGTTTAGATCTGTTATTTGCTTGGGAATTACTGTTTAGTGAAGTGGTAAAACGGCCGTATATTTTAGTCGGCGCAGTGGCTTATCTTATCGTCACCGCTTTGGCGATAACTTCGTTTAAAGCCTTGATGCGCAAGATGGGACGTCGTTGGCAAACCTTGCATAATGGGGTGTATTTAGTCGCGATATTAGCGCCAATCCATTTTTACTGGTCGGTAAAATCGGAAATCATCGAACCGAGTCTGTATATCGTAGGTTTTAGTGTGTTGCTGCTGTGGCGCACGCCTTGGTTTAAACGTTATTTCAGCCGTAAAGTGGCGAACAAAACCGAGCGAAAGCTGACACAAGATAAAGCTTCGATAAAGTCGGTTTAAACGCATGGCGCGAGCAGTAAATCACTGGCTTGATTTATGTTTCTTTGTGCCTAACGTGAGATCTAAAGTATAAAAACAAAAATGCCGAATGAAGATCCGGCATTTTTCGCTGAATAAATAGTCTTGCTCAGTTATTTTTCGGGTTCAGTTGACAGGACTTAACCTAAACCTTGGGTCGCTGATTTCATTTGAATGAACTCAATTTTATAACCGTCTGGATCTTCAACAAACGCAATCTCAGTGGTACCACCTGCGACAGGACCTGGGGCGCGAGTCACTTTGCCACCGGCTGCGGCAATCGCAGCGCAACGGGCGTAGATATCTTCATCACCAATCGCTAAGTGGCCAAAGCCAGTGCCTAAATCATATTTGTCAGTGCCCCAATTATAGGTCAGTTCAACCACGGCTTGGCCTGTGGATTCTTCACCGTAACCCACGAAAGCTAAAGAATATTTGTACTCTGGATTTTCAGAGGTGCGAAGTAGTTTCATGCCGAGCACTTCAGTATAAAAAGCAATACTGCGTTCTAAGTTACCGACGCGGATCATAGTGTGTAATAGTTGCGACATAGGTCCTCTCTCTAAATAGATTACGGGGTGGAGTATACCAAAAATCCGTAGATGGACCTCGATAAATGTCAGCCATTGTTTTTACAGCGCTTGACCCAGATTAAAGCTTAGGATAGGGAAATGATTGTCTGTAAGAGGAATTTTCAGGATTGAGAAGAGAAAATTGCCGATAAATTGGCTATCGCTCACAAAACACAGATACAAACATGGGTTTTTATCACTGGGTTGATAATAATGTAGCCATACCAACTAGGAGAGTGAATGATGAACACCGAACTTAAAATGGCTTTAGGCACCACAGTTGTTATTGCTTTATTTTTCAGTGCGTTCTTTGTTTCAATGTTTTAACGACTAATACAAGTTTGAGTTAACCCAGTTCCAAGTTAAGCAAAAAAGCCGCTATTGCGGCTTTTTGTTTGTCTGTGATTTAATGCATGTAAAACTTAACAAGGATTTGAAGATGTTGTTTAGCGAAACTGAAATAGCATTAATTGCGTCGGCCAAGCGAAAAGTACAGATGGCGCAGAAAGTGCGATTAGCTGTGATTGCATTAGTCGTGCTGGGTACTGGGCTGACGATATCTGGCTTGTGGGTCAATGAATTCGCCATTTATATGGCCTTTGGAATCGTGGTTTTTGCAGTGGCCTTGCCGCAATTTGGGCAAGGGCCAAAATATGAAGAGCTAGTCAGTTTGCTCGAGAAGAAAAGCCAAGGCTAACTGGCTTGGGTTTACTCTTCAGGATAAATTTTTTCTTTAAATTCACACAAGTCTTCAATGATACAACTACCACAGCGGGGTTTGCGCGCAAGACAAGTGTAGCGGCCATGCAGGATAAACCAGTGGTGCACATCGACTTTAAATTCCGCCGGCACGACTTTTAGCATTTTCTCTTCCACTTCGACTACGTTCTTGCCGGGCGCGAATTTAGTGCGATTAGCGAGGCGGAAAATATGGGTGTCGACGGCGATGGTTGGCCAACCAAAGGCAGTGTTTAGTACCACGTTAGCCGTCTTGCGGCCAACGCCGGGCAGAGACTCTAAGGCTTCGCGGTTTTCTGGTACTTCGCCATTGTACTTTTCAATCAAGATCTCACAGGCTTTGATCACATTGATGGCTTTGTTGTTATATAAGCCTATGGTTTTTATGTATTGCTTTAAACCCTCTACGCCAAGGGCATAAATGCTGTGGGCTGTGTTTGCCACAGGAAAGAGCTTGTCTGTTGCCTTGTTGACGCTCACATCTGTTGCTTGGGCCGATAACGTCACTGCCACTAGCAGCTCGAAGGGACTTGAAAAATTGAGTTCGGTTTCAGGTTTGGGATTGTTATCGCGAAGACGAGTGAGGATCTGGATACGTTTTTCTTGATTCATGTACGATTCCTGCGCTGTGGTGGGGTTCAACTCTCAACCGCTCATTATTAATATCCTATTAATGATGATTGATGAGTTTACAACCCACGTTCGCTGATTTTCTGATGCTTTGAGTTTTGCCGCTCATCATGTGCTAGGCACACATTAAACGTGTTAACACTAGGGCATATCTGATCGCCATAATGCCTGTCGTTACTTGAAAGCCTAACCTACCTTAGTGATCCGTGCGCGGGTAACACTCGGCTCTGCGGCGACTTGAGGTTGGCGTTCTTTGACTTTTTTATCAATCACATTTTTCAATGCAATCAATAATCCCATCACGATGAATGCGCCGGGTGGCAGCATAGCAAGGAGAAATGGGGTATCGACTTGCCATAGATGCATGGTTAACGATTTAGCCCATGGGCCGAGCAGTTGATCCGCTCCATCAAACAGTGTGCCTTGACCTAAGATTTCCCGCGTTGCGCCCAGCACTGTAAGCACTAAAGTAAAACCAAGGCCCATCATTAGACCATCGAAGGCGGCACTAAACGCATTATTACGCGAGGCAAAGGCTTCGGCGCGGCCGATGATGATGCAGTTCGTCACAATTAATGGCAGGAAGATCCCAAGGGATAAATACAGGCCGTAGGCATAGGCATTGATGAGCAGTTGCACTGTGGTGACTAGCGCGGCGATGATCATCACAAACACAGGAATACGAATTTCTTTGGGTACATAGTCGCGCACCAGTGACACCAAAATGTTAGAGCCAATCAGCACTAGCATAGTGGCTAAACCAAGGCCAAGGGCGTTAGTGATCGTTGCAGTAACCGCGAGTAGCGGACATAAACCTAACAGTTGCACTAGGCCTGGGTTGTTTTTCCACAGTCCTTGCCACGCAATTTCGCGATAATTAGTCATGGTTGGCCTCACAATTTAGCGGCTGGCTGAAAATTTGTGCTTGGTTAGTGCTGAAATACCATACCGCGTTTTTGACTGCTTTAACATAAGCGCGCGGGGTGATGGTTGCACCGGTAAATTGGTCAAAATCACCGCCATCTTTTTTAACTAACCATTGCTTATCATCTGCAGAGCCCAGCACTTTACCAACAAACTGAGTGACCCAATTCGATTTACGTAGTTCAATTTTGTCACCCAGCCCGGGGGTTTCTTGGTGGGACAAGGTACGTACGCCTAAGACTTCACCTTGGATATTAATTCCAACAATTAATTTGATATTACCGCTATAGCCATCGGGCGCGATTGCTTCCATGGCGATAGCGACAGGCTTGCCTGCATGGGTAGCAATATAGGCCGGCATTGGACTATCCGTGCCTAATGCTTCTTTGTTTAATAGCAAGGTACACTGAGCGGTAAGCTCGTTATCATGTATTTCATCAGGGATTAATTGTTGTAATACTCGCATCAATTCCTGTTGTTCTTGCTGCTTAATCTTGTCAAAGGTTTGTTGATTGACCGCGGCGACGAGACCTGTGCAAATCAAGGCAAACAGTGCCAATAAAAAACCATTTTTAATCATCGGATTTTTCAACTCTTTTTCCTTAAGCTCTCGTTGCCAGCAGAATGACATTATCTTGTAGCATGACTAGTCCGCCCAATGGCCTTAGCTAGCTGAATGACCATAGGTGCGTGGCCGCACATAGTAGTCAATAAAGGGGGCGCAGAGGTTAGCCAATAACACGGCAAAGGCAAAGGCGTCAGGGTAACCGCCTTTAATGCGGATGATATACACCAACACACCAATTAACGCGCCGAAGATAATGCGACCACGGGGGCTGGTTGCTGCTGTGACGGGATCGGTTGCGATAAAAAATGCCGCTAACATGGTCGCGCCAGAAAACAAATGTAATAGGGGACTGCCTTGGGTATCGGGCGACAGTAAGAAACCGATACTCGATGCGACAAAAAGCCCCAATAACACGCCAGTACTGATGTGCCAACGAATGGCTTTCAGTTTAAGTAACACTAAACCGCCAGCCAGATAAGCTAAATTCACCCAGAACCAACCTACGCCTGTGCTGCCATCAAAAATGGCTTTAGTCAGGCTTTCTGTGGTGGTTAATCCTAGGGATAAATCGGTTTTAAGGGTATCGAGTGGCGTCGCCATTGCGATGCCATCTATCCCTAAACGAAACTGTTCCAAGTTAACGTGGGCGCCAATGTTGAAGATAAGTTGCAAGCTCTCAGCTAGGCTAGGCGAATGCAGCGCAATGGTACTCGGTGCTATCCAAGTGGTCATTTGCACTGGGAATGAGATTAACAGCAATACATACGCCGCCATTGCAGGGTTAAACAGGTTATGGCCTAAACCGCCGTAAAGGTGCTTAACGATAACGATCGCAAAGGCGGTGCCCATCACTATCATCCACCAAGGTGCTAGGGGAGGAATGGCGACACCAATCAAGATTGCGGTCAGCATGGCGCTGTTATCGCTAAGGCTGGCTTTGATATTACGATTGCGAAGTTTCATCACCGCGGCCTCACAGCTTAAGGCAACTATAATCGCAAGCAACACTTGAACAAGCGTGCCCCAGCCAAAAAAGGCGCATTGCACCACAAGGCCCGGCAGTAAACATAAAATCACCCTTTGCATCACAGTTGAGGTATGCAAATTACGTGTGACATGGGGTGATGAGGCTATTTTAAACGCCATTGTGTTCCCTTTTTATCATTCTGTTCTTAATCATTAGCAACATTTGAATCGCTCGAAGCTTCGGTTTGTTGAGCGAGTGCCGCTTTTTTGGCTTTCGCCTTGGCGATGGTCGCAGCAATCCGTGCTTTTTTAAGCTCATCGCCTGATAAGGCTGCCGTTTCAATGGGTTCTGCGGATGGTAAAACGGCTTCGGGTTTAGCTGCGACGGCGTCAAGTGCTGCTATCGACGGCGATGCCACGTTAGCTTTAGTTTGAATGTCGTCAACGGACTCTATTTCAGACTCAGTTTTAGACTCAGCTGCTGATGCCGCAGCTATTTTCTTCGCTTTAGCACGAGCAACAGCGGCGGCCACTTTGGCTTTTTTAATCGCTTCAGCGTCGTTAACGTCAGTAGCGGCTGCTTCTGTATCATCATTCACATCTGCTTGAACGCTAGCTGCGGAATCAACTGCTGGAGTCGCGGTCTGAGTTAAATCATTGTCAGCATTTGTCTCAACTTGCTGCGCGGCTTTTTTCGCTTTAGCACGGGCAACCGCGGCGGCTACTTTGGCTTTCTTAATCGCTTCTGAATCATTAACGTCACTAACGATAATTTCAGTATTGCTAACTTCAATATCACTAGCGGCGGTTTCTGCTTGCTGCGCCGCTTTCTTGGCTTTTGCCCGCGCGACTGCGGCAGCCACTTTGGCCTTTTTATCATCGGCAGCGCTGAGCTCTGATGTGCTGTCAGTGGTTTCAGTAGGCCCAAGCGGCGCGGTATCGGCTTGCTGAGCGGCCTTTTTAGCTTTGGCGCGAGCAATGGCCGCGGCGACTTTGTCCTTCTGAGATAACGGCGCTTCTTGCGCGATTGCATCTGTTGCTAAGAAGGATTCATCACTGGCATCAATATTCACCACATTGCTTGTATCTGCACCATTTGTATCAGCACCATTGGCATTCACTTGGGCGGCTTTCTTCGCCTTAGCGCGGGCGATGGCTGCTGCAACGGCAGCTTTACCCTTGGGCGCGTCTGTCGTATCAGTGCTTGTTACGTTTGATGATTCTTCATTCGACAACTCTTCAGTTGCTGATTGTGCCGCTGCGGCTTTTTTCGCGGCGATCCGTGCCATGGCTTCGGCGACGGCATTTTTATCCGTGCCAGTCATAGTCGCTTGTCGGCGCTCTGCGGCTTCTTTAGCCTTAACTTCACGGGCAAGCTTTTCTTCTTCAAGACGCGCTAAACGGGCATCGAAACGCTGTTTAGCGCGCTCCGCTTGCTGCTTCTCATCGGCGGCTTGTTTGAGTGCGGATTTGGCAATGCGGTAATACTCGACTAAGGGAATATCACTCGGGCAGACGTAACTACAACAACCGCATTCAATACAATCCTTTAGATTGTAGCTGGCAGCTTTGTCATATTCTTCGGCCTTGGCGTGCCAAAAGAGTTGCTGTGGCAATAAGAGTGCAGGGCAGGCATTGGCGCATTCGCCGCAGCGGATACAGGCTTTTTCTTCTGGCGTAGTTCCTATTTCTTGGCTGCTTGGCACCAGAATACAGTTAGTACCTTTTAAAATAGGCACTTGGATATTCGCCAATGCATGGCCCATCATAGGCCCGCCAATAATCACCTTTTGTTCAGGCTCTGGCGTGAACTCAGTCGCAGCAAGCACATGCTCAACAGGTGTGCCTATCGGTAACCAGTAGTTCCCCGGTTTACCGACATTTTTGCCTGTCACAGTCACAACACGCTCAATCAGCGGTTTACCTTGGGTAACCGCTTGATGAATCGCAAAGGCAGTGCCGACGTTATGCACGACGATACCGAGTTTGGCGGGAATAGCGCCCGAGGGCACTTCGCGGCCAGTAATGATTTGAATTAACTGCTTTTCACCACCAGAAGGATATTTTGTCGGAATGACCGTTACCCGAATGCTGTCCGCTGGGAGCCCACATTGCACGACTGCAGCTTGCATGGCTTTTGCCGCTTCTGGCTTATTATCTTCAATGGCGATAACAATGCGTTTTGGCGTTAATAGCCGATGAATAATGCCAATACCGGCGAGGATATCTTGGCTGTATTCGCGCATTAATCTGTCATCGGCGCTGATATAAGGTTCGCACTCGACGCCGTTGATGATGACTAAATCAATTTCACTGACCGGATTAAGCTTAATATGAGTTGGAAACGCCGCGCCGCCCATGCCTGCAATGCCTGCAGCACGGATCTTATCGATCATCTGCTGATGGGTTAAATCCTCAAGCTCATTTTGCACCAGCTCACACCAAGTGTCTTTGCCATCGGCTTGGATAACGCAAGTGTTAACTGGCAATGCTGAAGCATGGTTACTGGCCCTTGGCTCAATGGCAACGATAGTGCCTGATGTCGGCGCATGCACAGGTAAATGCCAAATGGAGGTGCCTTGTGTTAACGGTGTGCCTTTTAATACGCTATCGCCGATGTTTACCGCAAGTGTGCAGTTTTCACCGACTTGAGGGATGGGCACTAAATACGTAGCGGCTAAGGGCAGTTGGCTAATCGGCGTCGCGTTCGAGAGGAATTTGACTTCGGGTGGATGTATACCACCGGGTGAGCGCCAAAGGGTTCCTTTATCTAATTGATCTAATAAAGTTAACACCGCTTTTCCTCTTCTAACTGTGGGTCTTGGATCTGAATCTCTTGAATGAGAGTCACTGGGATGGCATTTAAACGCCAGTTCCAATTTTTAAGATTCTGGGTGACTGGGATCATATCAATACAATCGACGGGACAAGGCTCAACACAGAGATCGCAACCCGTGCAATCGGTTGTCAGCACAGTATGCATAAGCTTACCTGCACCGATAATCGCATCCACGGGGCAGGCTTGAATACACTTAGTGCAGCCAATACATTCGTCTTCACGTATGTAGGCGACCTTTTTCACTTGAGATTGTGCTTCGGCATTCAGTGGCTCTGGCTCGACGCCCATCAGGGTCGCCAGTTTTTCCATGGTGGCTGTGCCGCCGGGAGGGCATTTGTTGACTTTATCACCGTTGGCAATCGCTTCAGCGTAAGGGCGACAGCCAGGGTAACCACATTGACCACATTGGGTTTGTGGCAGAATCGCTTCGAGTTCATCGACAATCGGATTGCCTTCAACCTTAAATTTAACGGCGGCAAAACCGAGTAATAGTCCAAAGACTAATGCCAATAGGGTCAACAATATGACTGCAATTAAAATTCCGGACATCTTACTTAACCAATCCTGTGAATCCCATAAAGGCGAGGGACATAAGACCTGCGGTGATCATCGCTATGGCGCCGCCTTTGAAAGGTAAGGGGACATCTGCGGCTGCTAAACGTTCGCGCATCGCCGAGAAGAGAATTAACACTAATGAGAAGCCTAACGCAGCACCAAAGCCATAGATAGCCGATTGGATAAAATCGTGCTTCTCGTTAACGTTCAATAGGGCAACACCCAACACAGCACAGTTAGTTGTGATCAGCGGCAGGTAAATCCCTAAAGCGCGATGCAGTGCAGCACTGGTTTTTTGCACCACCATTTCAGTAAATTGCACCACAACCGCAATCACTAAAATGAAGCTCATGGTTCGCAGGTAGCTCAGATCAAAGGGTAATAATAGATACTGGTTGACGAGGTAACTGAGAATCGAGGCTAACGTCAGCACAAAAGTGGTCGCCATAGACATGCCAATAGCGGACTCCAGTTTACTGGAGACCCCCATGAAAGGACACAAGCCTAAGAATTTCACTAAAACGAAATTGTTGACCAGTACTGTACTGATCAACAAGAGGAGATATTCAGTCATCTCAATACTTTTCTAAACGGATCTTGGCCGTATTATCGACTTTTCCGTTTGCATAAACAACATATAGAATGCAGGGTTAACCATCTTTACTGTAAATTTTGGCGACGAATTAACCCGTTAAAGTATTAAATTTGATCTGTAATCGCCATGGCTTGGGGCTGTGCTATGTAATAGCCTTGCAATCCATCAACTAAGAGTTTTTCGAGGGTGAGTTTTTCTTCTTGGCGTTCGACGCTGGTCGCAATAACCCGAATGCCTATCCGTCTTGCAACATCCACCATCATACGGACGAAGAACTTATTATTGCTGTCTTCATCAATGTTCGATGTGTAGCTGCCATCAAGCTTTATGTAGTCTGGGCGCACTTCACTGAAGAATTTGAAGGACGTAAAGCTCATGCCAAAACGCTCAATCGACACCCGTGATCCAACGCTATGTATTTCGCGAACGAACTTATAGCTTGCCCCTAAGTTAGACTGCATACCTGACTCATTGATCTCAAATACTAAGCGCGAGGCGATGTATTTTTGCTTGCCTAAAATGTCCTTTAGCCAAGCGACAAACATATCTTGATGCGCAGAAAATGCGCTGATATTGATGCCAAAGTTACCCGAAATGGTCGGGTTTTCCTTAAGCATTCTTAATGCACTGATCACCACCAGTTTATCTAATTCAGAACTCATACCGTGACGTTCGGCCATAGCGATCACTGTGGTGGTCGGTAAAAACTTACCTTCGCTATTGTAAAAGCGCGCCAACAACTCACGGTAAACCTCTACATCGGTACGACACGGCTGAATTGGCTGTTGGTAGAATTTTAATGCTTGGCGAGTGACTAAATCATTGATCGCCATTTTCCAGCGATCATCACCAAACTGCTCGTCACCATTGAGTTTTTCTTGGATATGATAGCTATTAGGCCCAAGGGTCTGCGCTATGCTGACTGCGGTATCCGCAATCGTCAGTAAATTAACCGCATCGGTACCTTGATGATAGGGAACTAAACCGATATGGGCAACAGATTCCGCTTTTGTCATCTGCAAATATTCATCGAGATAAATTTTTAATTGATCTAAAAATTTTGGCGCATCCTTCAGCATGACATCAGGAATAAAGATGGCAAAATCAGCGCTCGATACCCTGAAACATTCTGCGTCTGAATACTTACTACAGGCTTTGCGGATACAATTTGCCACCCTTGAAAGATAATCATCCCCCGCAGTTCGCCCTTGTTTTTGATTGATTTGCGCAAGCTCTGTCGCCTTAACCATTGCCATCAGTCCCAATTGAGGAATATCGGGATTACTTATGGTTTCTAATTTTTGGGTAAAGCGCTGGCGACTACCAAAACCCGTCACAGTGTCTTGATAGGCCGCTTTATGCAGCTTTTCATTCTCTTGATTGAGTTTATCGATTTGGGCTTTAAGTTGAAGACGACACTCTTCAAGGGATATTCCAATGGGGTTGAGCTCACCTGTGAGTTTTGATGATGCGACAGCAGAAAACCCTAACTCAGGTATTTTTGAAATATAATCAGCAGCATAACGTATCGCCGCCCTATGTTTTGACATTAACAGAATAAACACTAACAGCAAGATAAGGTAAGCCACCAGTAACATGACACCGAGCTTTTGAGTATGACTAATCGAAGTTTCAATCGCTTGGTTTGCACTGAGTTTGACTTGTAAACGACCGGTTGCCAATTTTTGTGTATGACTGAGCTCGATAGAAAATAAACGGGCTAAAGGATGAGGATGTTGGGTGTCTAAACGACCTTCTGTATGACTCCGTTGGCCATCGGTATCATCAATATATTGAAAAAATTGGAATGGGTAATTTTCAGAAAGCTTTTTGAAGAGTTCGGCGCCATCACCTTGCCATTGTTGGTAGCGGGTTAAACTGGTTTTAAAGCTATCCAGTTCTTGCTGTTGTTGGATTTGTAATTGGCTATTTTCGCTTTGATATACCCAAGCAAAAAGACCTAAGAAAATAAGCAGTAAAAAAATTGGATATGATTTTGACATGGCCATAAAAATCCGCTCTATTTTTTTGGGTGAGCTCAAACAGGATAAGTTTAAGTCAAGAATACTTAACTGCAGCTATCTGTGTGATGACACTCATAAATTTTTATTAATAAGCTGATAACAGTGTAACTGCATTTGCTTAAAAACAAAACGGAAAAGAATAGGGTAACTAGAAGCCAGAAGAGGCAAAGACACGGGAACAAAACTAAGAATAATTGGCTCCCCTGACTGGACTTGAACCAGTGACATACGGATTAACAGTCCGCCGTTCTACCGACTGAACTACAGGGGAGTAGAGGGTGCGATATTGCTATCGACTTTACAGAAATAACATTTTTTAAATGGCTCCCCTGACTGGACTTGAACCAGTGACATACGGATTAACAGTCCGCCGTTCTACCGACTGAACTACAGGGGAATCGAGGTGCGATATTACTATCGACTTTTTAGCTTGCTTAAATTGGCTCCCCTGACTGGACTTGAACCAGTGACATACGGATTAACAGTCCGCCGTTCTACCGACTGAACTACAGGGGAATCATTTTAATGCTTCAGCTTGATAATGTAATTGGCTCCCCTGACTGGACTTGAACCAGTGACATACGGATTAACAGTCCGCCGTTCTACCGACTGAACTACAGGGG
The DNA here is from genome assembly GCF_025654545.1 of Shewanella sp. SM20. Lineage (NCBI taxonomy): Bacteria > Pseudomonadati > Pseudomonadota > Gammaproteobacteria > Alteromonadales > Shewanellaceae > Shewanella > Shewanella sp. SM20. Next base: position 159,140 of record NZ_JAKKRK010000002.1, read on the forward strand.
AATTGTTTACAACTTATCTTACTGCTTGTTCTAACTCATTTTTATCATGTGCTTAAAGTGGCTCCCCTGACTGGACTTGAACCAGTGACATACGGATTAACAGTCCGCCGTTCTACCGACTGAACTACAGGGGAATCGTTTCACACAATCGTAGCGACTCGTTGAGAACGGAGCGCATAGTAAAACGCTCTGTTGGATGAGTCAACTCGAGTTACTAAAAAAAGTGTAATTATGCTGTTAAGTGCTCATCTAATGTGCATCGTGGTGCAGAATTCGACATTTTTCGTGAAAAACCACTTAACAATTCGCAATATAGCCATAATTGAGTCCATCGTTTTTAAGCGGTGATTCTATGAAATTGAAATCATTCGCTAAATAATCGACACCGTTTTCGGTACTTGGTCGAGTACTTAAGACTCAAACCGCTCAAAAAAGGATCTCAGGTGGGGTAATGTGAATTTACTCAGTTCTTTATGCTGATAGAAAACGTGGGTTATCTTTTCGCCGTTAAAGTCTGTTTTTCTGTTTTAACAAGTTTGCTGTTGTTGATGGAGGTGTTAATTGAGGCTTTATCGAATTAGCGTGAGCTGTTTTTCAAATGAAGTGATGCACTTCACTATCAGTTGTGGCACCAGATGCGCTACCACAGCGCGTGTTAATTACAGTTAGTGAAATTGATACAAGTAGCAACATTTATCAAATGTAATTAAATTACTAAATGCCGAGAGACGGTTGTTAAGACACATGACAGCCTCCAATCCCGCGTGGTTTCTAGGTTATTTCGACTTATCAACAAAATCTGTGGATAACCCTGTGAGTTGTCCTGAAAAATGGCCGCCAAAGCCTTGGGGTATGGGCGGCGGACTTAAAATGCACTATTTTGGGGTTCAAAAATAAATTTAAGTATTATCAAATGCATACTAAAAGCAAGTGGTTTTTGTTGAGGGTGAAAACAAGGTTGCAATTTTGTAATCGAACGAAATTGATTTCTTGTGTATTAAATTGGCATTTTTGCTTAGTTTGCGGGTGTTTTGTGAGCAAAAAACGCTGAAAACGCCTTAGTTTAAAAGTTTCATGTTTCTTCCTTTAAATTGTCATCTTGCGGTTTTAGATCGTATTGATATGACGACAGGAAGGATAACTGTGGAGCTTAGTCGGTGACTTGATTAGAATGGGGCGACTCACTAAAAGGATATGTGCGCGTGTCAGAATCTGTTTTTCAGCTTGAATCGCAATTCGCCCCCGCAGGCGACCAACCTACAGCGATTGCCAAATTAGTCGATGGACTCGAAGCGGGTCTGGCTTGCCAAACTTTACTCGGGGTGACGGGCTCAGGTAAAACCTTCACGATTGCCAATGTGATCCAAAAGTTAGGTCGGCCCACGATTATCATGGCGCCTAATAAAACCTTGGCGGCGCAGCTTTATGGCGAGATGAAAGAGTTCTTTCCCCATAATGCGGTCGAGTATTTCGTTTCTTACTACGATTACTACCAGCCCGAAGCCTATGTACCCGCGTCAAATACCTTTATCGAAAAGGACGCTTCGGTTAATGCTCACATTGAGCAGATGCGCTTATCCGCCACTAAGGCGCTGTTAGAGCGTAAAGATGTGGTGCTGATTGCTTCGGTGTCGGCTATTTATGGTTTGGGCGATCCCGATTCCTATTTAAAAATGTTGCTGCATCTACGCCAAGGCGATGTGATGGGGCAGCGTGACATCTTAATTCGTCTCAGTGAATTGCAGTACAAGCGCAATGATATCGAGCTACAACGTGGTACTTATCGTGTGCGCGGTGAAGTGATTGATATTTTCCCCGCCGATTCTGAGCGTAATGCCATTCGAGTCGAGTTGTTCGACGATGAGATTGAACGCTTAAGTGAGTTTGACCCGTTAACGGGCCATATTATTAAACGTATCGCCCGTACGACGGTTTACCCTAAAACACACTATGTCACGCCGCGGGAAAAAATTATCGCTGCCACTGAGTTTATTAAAGAAGAACTGCGTGAGCGTAAGCAATATCTACTCGATAACAACAAGTTAATTGAAGCCCAGCGTATCCATGAGCGAGTGCAATACGATGTGGAAATGATGGTGGAGTTGGGTTACTGCTCTGGCATCGAAAACTACTCGCGCTATTTGTCTGGCCGCGCACCAGGGGAAGGACCACCAACCTTACTCGACTACTTGCCTGCCGACGGCTTATTAATTATCGATGAATCCCATGTGACTGTGCCGCAAATCGGCGCTATGTACAAAGGTGACCGTTCCCGTAAAACCACACTTGTCGAATACGGTTTCCGCTTACCGTCCGCCTTGGATAACCGTCCGCTCAAGTTTGAAGAGTTTGAGCAATTGATGCCGCAAACTATCTATGTGTCGGCAACACCGAGTGCCTACGAGCTGGAAAAGAGCGAAGGCGAGATAGCTGAGCAGGTTGTGCGGCCAACGGGATTGCTCGATCCTGAATTAGAAGTGCGCCCTGTTGGAACCCAAGTGGACGATTTATTGTCTGAAATCGCCAAGCGAGTGGCCGTCAATGAGCGGGTGTTAGTGACGACGCTGACTAAGCGTATGTCGGAGGATTTGACCGAATACCTCGACGAACATGGCGTAAAAGTGCGTTATCTGCATTCGGACATAGACACTGTCGAACGGGTTGAGATCATCCGCGATCTGCGTTTAGGTAAGTTTGATGTATTGGTTGGGATCAACTTATTGCGCGAAGGCTTAGATATGCCTGAAGTGTCATTGGTGTGTATTTTAGATGCCGATAAAGAGGGCTTCTTGCGCTCTGAACGCTCGCTCATTCAAACGATTGGCCGCGCGGCGCGTAACGTCAATGGTAAAGTGATCCTCTATGCCGATCGCATCACCAATTCGATGGAGAAAGCGATAGGTGAAACTGACCGACGTCGTGAACGTCAGCGGGCGCACAACTTAAAACACGGTATCACGCCTAAGGGCGTCGTTAAACGGATCACCGATGTGATGGATGTGGATGATGGCCGCGACAGTAAAGCTGTGTATGGCAAAGTGGCTGAGCCTAAGTCCCATTACCATAAAGCCGATGCGGCAGAGTTGAGCCATCAAATCGATCAGCTTGAGAAGAAGATGCATGAACATGCGCGCAACTTAGAGTTTGAACAAGCGGCGGCAATGCGTGATGAAGTCAAGCACCTGCGGGACCTGTTGATCAAAGCCTAGATTTATTCTTGCGCTTAGCATTAAAAAAGCCGTCCAGCAATTATGCTGCGACGGCTTTTTAATATCTTGATTTGGATTAAGCAGGGACTTTTGATGGGCTCATTTTTAGCTTGATAAACACCGCTAAAGCGCAAATCAGCCCGCAGATTAAGCCGACCAAATGCGCCTCGGTTGCTACGCGCGCACCTATCATGGCGGTGACATCACTGCTGGCACCATAAAGCTGTTCGTAACCGACCTTGATGATAACGCCAACGAGCAGCAGATAGCCTGAGCGCAGCTTACGGACAATATCCTGCACTGCGCCGTAGGCGAACAAGCCATGCAACATACCGCTTAAGCCGACATAACCGAGCAATTGCGGATAGCCTAAATACAAGCCTATACCTTCAAGTAAACATAATACGAAAAATAGTGCACTTAAGCCTTTGAGATGATAATGAAAATGGTGCAAAAATAGCACCACCCAGAGCCCTGCAAGGTTCATCAATAGATGCCATTGATTCGTGTGCAGTAAATTTCCAGTGATTAATCGCCACCATTCACCCTCACTAATTGCACTGCGGCGATAGGCGAGTAAGTTATCGACAGTGGGGCTTGCTAAGCCTGCGGCATACAAACCCGCACAGATCAGGCTCACCATCAGCGCAACCCAATAGGGACTGCGTGTCATGCTTTTGGCTCGCTGGCGTCAAGCTCAGCCATGACCGCTACTTTATTCTGTAGATAGTCATCTAATCCACGTTTGCGAAGATGACAGGCAGGGCAATCACCACAGCCATCGCCAATCACGCCGTTATAGCAGGTGAGAGTATGGTGGCGAACCAGATCAAGTTGCTGATATTTATCCGCCAGAGCCCAGGTTTGTGCCTTATTGAGCCACATTAAAGGCGTGATGATTTTTAGTTGTTTATCCATGCCTTGAACTAAGGCGGATTCCATCGCTTTGACAAAATCGTTACGACAATCTGGGTAGCCTGAAAAATCGGTTTCACACACGCCTGTGATAATCGCCTGCGCCCCTAATTGATAGGCATAAATACCTGCAAGCGTTAAAAATAAAATATTACGGCCGGGCACGAAGGTATTGGGTAAGCCATTTTCCATCAACTCGTGTGAAACCGGTATCGCATCACGGGTGAGGGCTGAAATAGCTAACTCATTGAGTAAGGTGACATCCATGACTTTATGGCTGGTGATCTTCAAGCGTTTTGCTAAGGATTTGGCAACTTCTATTTCTTCGCGGTGACGTTGACCGTAGTCAAAAGTGATCCCATGTACTTCATCGTACTGGGTTAGGGCTTGAATAAGGCAAGTTGTTGAGTCTTGTCCGCCACTGAATACCACCACTGCTTTGGACACCACTGTTTTTGACACTAAGCTCGTTGACATAAAGGATTTCACTTCACCGTAGAACAGGTATAAATAGGGCGTTAGTGTAACTCAGGCCATTGGGCTTGCAAACTCTGACTATAGGGTCGAAATAGGCTTTCTCGGCGCAAAAACTTGCAGCTCAAGCTAAAATCCACTATAAATGCCGCCCCAGAAAAGTGGAACGTCAGTATGAATTACCCTGTCAACGAAGTATTTGAAACCATTCAAGGTGAAGGTGTCTTTACCGGAGTGCCCGCCATATTTGTCCGCCTACAAGGTTGTCCCGTGGGATGTGCTTGGTGCGATACGAAACAGACATGGGATGTGCTTGAAGCCAATAAGGTCTCGCCAGAGCAAGTGATTACCGTGGACGGCACCATTGGTCGCTGGGCTGATCATACGGCGCAAAGTCTTATCGCTGCCTTTCTCGCTAAAGGTTTTACTGCGCGGCATATCGTGATCACCGGCGGTGAGCCTTGTATGTATGATTTACGCGAATTAACCGAGACCTTGCACAGTCAAGGCTTTGCGACTCAAATCGAAACCAGTGGCACCTTCGAAATCAACTGTGCTGATGACACTTGGGTGACAGTATCACCCAAGGTGAACATGAAAGGGGGCTATCAGGTATTAGCACAGGCGCTGAACCGTGCCAATGAGATTAAGCATCCTATCGCTACTGAAAATCACATCGATGAACTTGATGAGTTACTGCAAGACATCGATATTTCAGCGAAAACGATTTGCCTGCAGCCGATTAGTCAAAAGCCTAGAGCGACAGAACTGGCGATGAAAGTGTGTATCGCCCGTAATTGGCGCTTATCGATCCAGACCCATAAGTATTTGAATATTGATTAATGCTAATCTGCAAAGCATAAAAAACGCCTCACAGTTGTGGGGCGTTTTTTATGGTGGATGTTTTGTGGATTCTAAACCTAACGACTTAATACAGTTGCTTAAACAAGCTCACTTAACTGGCCGAAATGATTAAATGCTGCAAGTTGGCGCTGATAGGGCGCAATATCGCCGATGTTAGCTGTAATCCAATCTGTATCGTAATAAGTATCAAGGTAACGCTCACCCGAGTCACAAATGAGGGTCACTATTGAGCCTTGCTCTCCACGCGCTTGCATTTGTACAGCCAGTTGTAATGCACCGTACAGGTTGGTTCCTGTGGATGCGCCGGTTTTACGGCCAATTAATTGTTCTAACCAATGAATTGTCGCCACTGATGCGGCGTCGGGAATTTGCAGCATAGTATCGACAACTCCAGGAATAAACGATGGCTCGACTCTCGGTCGACCTATGCCTTCAATCTTACTGCCATTGCAACAGGTTAAGCTGGCATCGCCGCTCTGATAGAAATCAAAAAAAACGGAGTTTTGCGGGTCGACCACGCAAAGTTGTGTTGCCAACCTCTGATAGCGAATGTAGCGGCCTATGGTCGCCGATGTGCCGCCAGTGCCGGGGCTCATCACTATCCAGCGCGGGATTGTGTGTGGCTCGCGCTCCATCTGATTGAAAATCGAGTTAGCGATATTGTTGTTGCCACGCCAGTCGGTTGCACGCTCGGCGTAGGTGAATTGATCCATATAATGGCCGCCAAGCTCTGCGGCAAGGCGCGCCGATTCTTCGTAAATCTCACTGGAATGATCGACAAAATGACATTGACCGCCATAGAAAGTGATCTGCTCAATCTTCTTTTTAGCCGTGCTTTTGGGCATCACGGCAATAAAAGGTAAACCGAGTAAACGGGCAAAATAGGCTTCAGAAATCGCTGTGCTGCCCGATGAGGATTCGATAATCGGCGTGCCTTGCTTAATCCAGCCGTTACACAGGGCATAGAGGAAGAGTGAGCGGGCGAGGCGATGCTTCAAACTCCCTGTCGGGTGGGTACTTTCATCTTTAAGATAAATATCTATGCCATCGAGCATAGGTAATTCAAGCTTAATCAAGTGGGTATCGGCGCTGCGCTGAAAATCCGCTTCAATCTTGCCTATCGCGTGGGCTTCCCATGTTGGGCAGAGTCTGTGAGCGCTGTGAGAATCCACTGGTGGTTGAATCGTGTTAGAAATCATAGTAGTCACATCGAAAGGGATCATTTTCAGAGCATATCACAGGGACGGGCAAAGCGGTTTTATTGGATGACCTTGAAGTCATTCGCTTAAAGTCGAGCACGACGTAATTGAAATCAAAAACCAATGTCGCTCACCAAGAGGTTTACTTAATATAGAAATGCCAAGAATTTAATTAGATTAAGCTGGAACAGTCAGATTAAGTTGGAAAAGACTATGCGGAAGTGGAACAAGAAGGATATGCGAGAGTGAAAGAAATGGTGGAGGGAGAAGGATTCGAACCTTCGAAGGCTGAGCCGTCAGATTTACAGTCTGATCCCTTTGGCCACTCGGGAACCCCTCCACAAACTTTCTTTTTAGCTTTACAACTGACTTTTAAAATTGTCTTTCAAAACATCATCAATAACGGACTTGTTTATCAAGACAAAACTAAACATTGGCCATGTTTAGTTTTTGAAAATGATTCTCTGCGTTAGAGATAAAGATGGTGGAGGGAGAAGGATTCGAACCTTCGAAGGCTGAGCCGTCAGATTTACAGTCTGATCCCTTTGGCCACTCGGGAACCCCTCCACGAATACCTTTAACGCTTTTGTAAAACTCTACATCATTTTCGAACAACACGATAAAACTTGCAGTGCAAATGGTGGAGGGAGAAGGATTCGAACCTTCGAAGGCTGAGCCGTCAGATTTACAGTCTGATCCCTTTGGCCACTCGGGAACCCCTCCTCAATTGCGGCCGCCATAGTAGTCAGAAACCTTTTCCATGTAAATACCCAATTTAAAAATATTCCTAAAGTTATGTATCAAATGGTCGATTAACTAACAACGAATTGTTTTGACGATGTTTTTTTATGCAAATTGATGTTCCTTTAGTCAACGAAGCCCAAATTGGCACCCGCTTAAACGCGGCGATAGAAAACGACAGACGGGGCGAATTCGCCCTGTTGCTGTCGTTACTGTCGGTTGACGCACGGGACATGGCACAATTCCAATGGCAAAATGAACTCGATATGGCGCAAAAATTACAGCGTCAGTTCGAATTACCACCGCAGCAAAGTTTAATGGCGGATTTATCGTCTGCTGAACCAGTGGTTGATAACAGCAGTATTTTTATGGCTCAAGGTCCACGTGCGTTTCAATTACAACAAGCATTGCGACCGGAAGCCTTAGTCATCCGTGGCGGCGAGTCAGTCGCAATGGCAGAAGCGTTAAGTAACTGTGACCATGTCACTCAGCTGAGGCAAAGGGGCCAACTAACCGCGCCCAAAGTCGAGATCATGCACTTTGCTGATCAATTGGCAATCCAACGTAATCTTGTGTCTTTGCTCGCCTCAGCCTAAGGCCGTCTTCCCGCAAGTGATCTTCAATACACATCGGGTCAATCTGATCCATTTCGATAAATAAGCGTGAGCTAAAGCCAGTTATCTTGAAGCTTAATTACCTATAATTCGTATTAACCTATCGAGTTAAAATTTACCACGTTAAAAATTTAACGAGCATATTTTAGTGATGCCGTTAATCAGTCGCTCTATACATTAAGGAATACAGATGAAAGGCATAATAGAAGCACAGAGCCCGACAGTGAACGACACTTGCACCGATTGCGGCAGCTTTGTCGATATCGGCGCCGTTATTGATGAGCACGATACGTTATTGACGTTAAATTTTGTTGGCGATAGCGCTCAAGCGGATGCCGAAAGCATGGCAACACGCGCTCAAACTCGATTTGCTGAAGTGCAAACTGAATTTGTGACTAAGACTGAAGGCGTCGACTTACTGCTGACCTTCAATGTCAGCGCGGAAAAAATGATTTTTCAATTGGAAAACGGCCTGTAATTTTTAGAGCAGCACTTTAGTTTTTAGTCGGTTATAGATGTCACGGAAATCGCGCTAATTGCCTAAAAATGCTGCTATTGTTAACCAAATTGTAATAAATTGTGCCACATGTTGCTGTGCTTACAACAGTTAGTGTAATCTGCCTCCAAATAAGAATAATTCAATCAGCTTAATTCTAAATTTCAAGGTAAGTTTGCTAACAGCAAAGACCTTTAGCCCAACACGAAGTTTTGTAGGGAACCAGCGTGAAGCGACGTCAGCATCAGCATTTATTGGAGTCTTTGGTACAGTCAACTGCAAAACAGCAGGGCGATTTCACAAAGACGGCAGAGTTAACCACAGAGTTGTTGTGCCAGAATTTAGCGGTTTCTTTGGTATCAGTGTGGACTTTTTCATCTGATCAACAAACCCAATCACTCGTCGCACAATTTGGTTCTATGATGTTGCAAGACATTCATCGACCTAAGTTATTACAAGATTGTCCCCGGTATGTACACGAGCTCAAAACTCTGCGCCATATCGATGCAGGCAATGCCCTGACCGATCCACGTTTAAGTGAATTGGCTGAGTGCTATTTTATCCCGCGGCAAATCAACTCGAGTCTCGACATCGCCATTCGCATCAATGGTCATCTCGAAGGTGTGCTCTGCATCGAGCGGGCACAATTGACTCCCCACTGGCATGACAGTGAAATTCACCTCGCGTGCCAGATGGCTGACCAATTAGCCCTGACCTTAGCGACAAAACACAGCTACGATAAAGAAGAAAGCTTGAGTTTATTTCGCTGTGCCACTGAACAATCGCGACAAATCAGTATGTTAATTAATCTGCATACTGAAAAAGTCGAGTATGTGAATCAGGCGCACAGTGAAATCACCGGCATACCCCGTGAGCAGATTATCGGCGCGAATATCCGTGAGTTGGCTTTTTTCAAGCAGCATGCCCAATTAGCCGAGCAAACCCTAGCGCAAATCTTTAGGGGGGAAATTGCCAAAGGCGAAGTGCAGTTTAGTCGTGCCGATGGCAGTCGTTATTGGCTGACATACGTGCTGAGTCAGTTCATTACCGATCGCGGTAATCATTATGCCTTGGTCTCGTGTGAAGAAAATACCGATGAGCATAACTATAAGTCAGAGCTTGAACGGCTTGCTTGGCGTTGTGGATTAACGGGACTACATAACCGTACTCATTTTAATCGAGTCCTTGAACGTACCACGAAGGGACTGTTGTTATTAGTTGATTTAGTGGGATTTAAGCGTTTTAACGATACCTATGGTCATGAAAATGGCGATAGCTTGTTGATAGAAATTGCCCGCCGCTTGAAACATTTTTCTGAGATTAATAAGGCCACCGAAATTGCCCGCGTCGGCAGCGATGAATTTGCCGTGCTGTTGACCGATGATAATGCGGTTTACGATCTCGATTATTTTAGTACGCGCCTGTATCAACATCTTGCCATGCCTATTTTAATCGGCCGCGAGCAAGTCGAACCAAAGCCTGCTTTAGCTGTGGTTGATATTGCCTCTGTGGCGAGTTTGTTTGCCCCATTAACCTGTGCCGATATTGCAGTGCAGTATGCTAAAAAGAAAAAAGGCACTGCAATCCAAGTATTTAACAGCACGTTATTGAGTGCATTTAAAGAGGATGCGCAGATAGAACGTGATTTACACAGTGCGATCCGTGGTCGTCAGTTTGAGCTTTATTATCAGCCTCTGAGGGATCTTGAGCAGAATACCTATATTGGCGCCGAAGCCTTAATCCGTTGGCACCATCCTAAAAGAGGCGTGTTATTTCCAGCTTCCTTTATTGATATTGCTGAGCAGTCGGGGATGATTAATTCCATTGGCAGTTGGGTTTTAGAGGCCGCATGTCGACAGTTGAACCTATGGCAGCATCATAATGCAGATATGACAATGCATGTAAATGTGTCGGCCCGCCAGTTCTTCAGTGGTAATTTATTCGAGCAAGTGTGGCAGTTGTTGACGCGTTATCGCTTGAAACCGAAGACGTTAATCTTAGAGATCACTGAGACTGAATTGATGGGTGATATTCGCCACGCGACCTTGTTATGTCAAGAATTAGCAGAATTAGGCGTAGGGCTCGCGATTGACGATTTTGGGACGGGTTACTGCTCTATGCGTTATTTGAAGCAGTTTCCGATCAGTAAACTTAAAATTGATCGTTCGTTTATTTCAGATCTTACCGTCAGCCGCGAAAGTCGCGAAATTGTGTCAGCCATTATTGCCATGGCGAATGCATTGAATATATCTCTGACGGCAGAAGGGGTTGAAACCCTTGAGCAAGAAGCATTTTTAGCGAAAAGTTTTTGTCATCAGGCACAGGGTTATCTCTATAGTCCTGCATTACGGGAGCCTGAGTTTGCACAATTTATCTTGTCGGCGAAAAGCGCTTCAGTCATAACCCACTAAAGTTACAATTATTTCAAATGTGCTGCTCACGATAAAATAAAGGCAACCTAGGTTTGTAATCTAGGTTGCCTTTATTATTCATCTCTGTGCTTGTTCAATCAGCACTATAAACCTTCATCGTAATTTTCCAGTGCAGTTCAGCACTGTATACCTATTAAGATTTTAAGCAGCATTGTTTGAATTTTTTGCCACTATGGCAAATACAGAGATCATTTCTACCGGGTAATTTAGCCGTCATTTGCTGGCCTTGGCTGTAATACCAGCGACTTGCTTGGTAGATAAATTCGGATCGCTCATAGATAGCATCAATTTCACCATCGAGCTTATACCAAGCTTTAAAGGTAACTGTGCCATGTCGTTGTTCAGCTATCGCCGCTTGAGCATTGTGGCTTGGTGTTTCAGTACTGCTCTGTACATCTAATCCTAACCAATGTGGGTGAGGACCAGCATTGAGGCTCGTGAGAGTAAGGCCATTTAGATAGTCTGGATGATGTGTTTTTAAAATGTAATCAAAATTTTTCAATACAAATGCGCAGTAGCGTGAGCGCATAAGCTGTTCAGGAGTACGGGCAATGACTTGCCCAGAGTCTACATGCGTATGCAGTGGACCACAGCAATCTTGGTAGCTTAGCCCACTACCACAGGGGCAGGTTTGCTTAGTTGTAGTCATGTTAGCTAAATCTTTAATTTAATTGTATTTGTTTAAATTTATTCTATTTCTATCTAAATGCGCTAGATGTGAGATAGTCCATTTAAACGTAATAGGCATTAACATTAGGGTAATTTTTTACCCGCAGGTAAAGGCGGAAATTGGCGACCATAATACAAGTTAGGTACCGGTTTCGCATTCAGATAATAGCTAGGTTCTGCGCGGTTATTGGTATCTAAGCTCACTTTCCATTGGGTGGATGAGACTTTTTCTGTACCAATAGCAAATTTGCCCGCAAATTCACTCACAGGTTCGCCAGTTTCTTGTGCCGGGTAAAATCGAACCAAATAATAGCCTGTATCTATGGCACCATTACCGATAATTTTGCGTTTAGTAATGCGAAAATCCACGTCGATAGTGGCTTTTTTGGCGCGGATTTTATCGAAAAACTTCTTGTAAATGGCGACAATATTGTCTCGTCCATAGTAAATTTCTTTACTTTGACTCTCAGATAAGTAGCTAGCGTCATCAGCGTAAATCTCACGGGTCACCTCAGGGGACAATTGATTAAAAGCGCTAATAAACAAAGGATAATTAGCGTTGATCAATTGATCATCAGTGGATTTTGTATGAGTTTTAGCTGGATTGGCTAAGCTTGGCAGTGACAATAAGCACATCAGGACTAGCGGCAAAAATTTCATTACTTTATTCTAATCTGGCAATCATGGCGTCACTATAATGGAGGCGCCCGCTGAACTAAAGCCATGAATGTTTACAAAGTGTGTTTCTATACAAGAGTGTGAAGTAAAGGAGCTTGCCATGCTGGATGATGAATCAGCACTGTTTTTTGAGGAAATGGCTGGAGTCGTACCACTAAAAGGCGATATGCCAGTGGTAAATTTAGCACCGAAAGCGTTGACGGCTGAGCAAATACACAGACGCGATGCTTTACAACGCGAAGCTTTCCTAGCGTGTATGCCACTGGATTTAAAAGCGTTTCCACAGCAAGCGCCAGATGACATTGTGAGCTTTAAGCGTGAGGGGGTACAAGGCGGCGTTTTTAAACGACTCCGAATGGGGCAATACAGCATCAAGATGGAGCTTGATGTGCATGCTTATCGGTTAAACCAAGCTCGTGATGCCGTCCTTAACTATTTACTGGCAGCGCAGGCACATGGTGAACGCTGTGTCATGTTGATCCACGGTAAAGGCTATCAGAGTCAACCCTTTGCAGGATTGCTCAAATCAGCTGTGTGCTATTGGTTATCACAACTCGACATGGTGCTTGCCTATCATTCGGCGAAAACCGAGCAGGGCGGTGCTGGGGCACTTTATGTGATGTTAACTAAGTCAGAACAGCTTAAGCTTGAAAACCGTGAAGCCAATCGTAAAGGAATGGGATGGCGTTAGATTAAACAGATAAGTATTGAATAAAAATGCCCAATTTTATTGGGCATTTTGTTTTATGTTATTGGGTGATAATTTAATGACCCCTTACCAACCACACTGGCGGTTTGCGGTGGTATTTTGCTCATCTAACCATGTTTTAAGTGGTGCGAAGTAATCGAGCACCGCTTTTGCATCCATGGCTTCTTTGCCGGTGACTTCTTTCAATGCTTCTGGCCAAGGTTTACTTAAGCCTAACTTGAGCATCTTATTGAGTTTCTCTCCCGCGGCTTGATTGCCATAAATACTGCATCTGTGTACCGGACCTTTATCGCCTGCAGTTTCACACAGTGCTTGATGGAATTGGAATTGCAAAATATGCGCTAGGAAGTAACGGGTGTAGGGTACATTGCCTGGTACATGGTATTTAGCACCCGGATCAAAATCTGCTTCACTACGTTCAGTCGGTGCTTTTACGCCTTGGTATTTTTCCCTCAGATCCCACCAAGCTTGGTTATATTGGGCAGGCGTGATTTCGCCGCTAAACACTTTCCAGCGCCACTGATCTATCATCAGGCCAAAGGGCAAGAAAGCAATTTTGTCTAAGGCTTGTTTTAGTAAGAGGCCGATATCCTTAGATGCATCAGGCACTTCTTCTAATAAGCCGATTTGCTTTAAGTAGCTTGGGGTGATCGACAGTGCAATTGTGTCACCAATTGCTTCATGGAAACCGTCGTTAGCGCTGTTTTTAAACAGGAATGGTTGTTGCTTATAAGCGCGTTGATAGAAGTTATGCCCAAGTTCGTGGTGGATAACGCTAAAATCTTCGGCAGTTTTTTGGATACACATTTTAATGCGGATATCGTCGAGATTATCGAGATCCCACGCCGAAGCGTGACAAACCACATCACGGTCCTTTGGTTGAACGAATAGAGAACGTGCCCAAAAACTTTCTGGCAATGGTGCGAACCCTAATGATGTGAAGAAACCTTCGGCTTGTTTCACCATTTTATGCTCGTCATAGCCTTTCTTTGCGAGTAACTCAGTGACATCGTAACCCGGATCAGCATTGTCAGGGGCGACGAGATCATACACATTACCCCATTGCTGGGCCCACATGTTGCCAAGTAAGTGTGCCGGGATGGGGCCAGTGGTCGGTGCGACGCTATCGCCGTACTCTTTATTCAATTCTCCCCGTACGTAGCAGTGCAAGGATTCATAAAGTGGCTTAACTTGGCCCCAAAGACGGTCGAGTTCCTGTGAAAAGTCATCGGGCTTCATATCGTATTGACTGCGCCATAGTTCAGACAGGTTGGCATAACCGAGATCCTTTGCGCCTTCATTGGCCAGTTCAACTTCGCGTTGAAACAAGGGGCGCATGGGTTTAGCTATTTCACGCCAGCCTTTCCACGCTTCCAGTAATTTTACGGGATCACGTGATTCGGCCATTAAGCTCGATAGCTCAGGCTGAGTCATACACTTGCCGTCGGCAAAACAGTATTTTCCTTTGCCGTACAAGCCATTTAATTCTGAACTAATTTGCGCCAGCTCGGTATTCTTCGCAGGATCGAGCGGCGCGGGTAACACTAACGCACTGCGCAGTATATTGAGCTTGCGGGCATTTACGGGATCGAGTTGCACATTGGCATACTTAGCCGCCTCAGTTGCAAATTTTACCGACGCGGCACTGACCTTTTCGCCGACTGCGGCAGACAGGGCCGCGGTATCATCAGTAATAAAGTTGCTGTAAATCCACTCGGCGCGATTAGATTCAATCGATAATTCGGCCATCTTGGCTTCAGCATCATTAATAAAAGCAATGGCTTGTGCTTTATCTGGGGCGGTATTGATGACAGCTGCTTCTGTAGTAGCTGTCTTGTCTGTTTTACTTTGAGCATCATTACAGGCCGTTAATCCCAGCGCGAGTGCCACTGTGAGGGCGATTTTACTGCGACGATTCAATGAAATAACCATGTCTAGTTGTCCTTGTTGTTTTTGTGTTACACAGTTTACCTAAACCGCAGGGTTATTGCACAAGGGTTAATTGACTTGTTTTTAACACTTATTCGGACATGTACGACATACCGCTTGTATCACAGACTAGAAAGCGGTGAATTTGTCCAATTTTAGTTTGACATCCGTGGTGCCAATGTTTAATTTAAACGAGTGTTTTAAATTAATTCAAGGTCACGGAATGGCAAGTCGATCCGATACAAAAACTAGAATACTTGATGCCGCAGAAAAACTGTTCGCCGAACGGGGCTTTTCTGAGACCTCGTTGCGACTCATTACCAGCAAAGCTGAGGTGAATTTAGCATCGGTCAATTATCACTTTGGTTCTAAAAAAGAGCTGATCCGTGCAGTGTTAGCCCGCTATTTAGACGTGTTTATGCCTGCCGCTTCAAGCCAAATTCATCGTTTAAATGCCGCTCCAGCACAAGCAACACTCGAAGAGATCCTGTCTTCTTTGGTCGATCCTTTATTGGATTTAAACGCGCTACGTACAGAAGGTACCACGATCTTCCTGCAGCTTTTAGGCCGTGGCTATATCGAAAGCCAAGGGCATTTACGTTGGTTTATTACTACCCATTACGGCCAGCATCTCGATGCTTTTGTTAAAGCCGTTTCGGCCAGTGCACCACATATTCCACCCGCTGAAATGTTTTGGCGCTTACACTTTACCTTAGGCACTATCGTGTTCACTATGGCGTCCGCTGATGCCCTAAATGACATTGCTGCTGCTGAGTTTGGTGAGCATAACGACATCGAAGCCGTGATCCGTAAAGTGATCCCCTACATGGCGGCTGGCGTATCAGTCCCCGTTTCTTCTTAATTAAAAGGTCTTGATAATGTTGACGATTATAATTCTTGCCCTGATAGCCATTGTCGTGTTGTTTGCGGTGAAAAATATCCGGATGCAGTTTATTACCCGCCCAGTTTTTAGTTTTTTCAAGAAGGTCTTGCCGCCACTTTCAGATACCGAGCGTGAAGCGATGGAAGCGGGTGATGTCTGGTGGGAAGGGGAGTTATTTCGCGGAAATCCTAACTGGAATACCTTGCACAGCTATGGCAAACCCACGCTAACTGCAGAAGAAAAAGACTTTATTGATAATCAAGTGATGACAGCACTGACGATGATCGATGATTTCGACATAGTACATAACCGCAAGGATTTACCGCCAGAGCTGTGGGAATACTTTAAGAAAGAAGGTTTCTTCGCACTGATCATTCCGAAGAAATTTGGTGGTAAAGCTTTCTCTGCCTATGCAAACTCGACCATTGTCAGCAAATTAGCCAGCCGTAGCGTAAGTGCCGCCGTGACCGTAATGGTGCCTAACTCTTTAGGCCCTGGTGAGTTGCTAACCTACTATGGTACGAGTGAGCAGAAAGAACGTTGGTTACCAGCTTTGGCCAAAGGCGATGAAATTCCTTGTTTTGCATTAACCGGTCCAGAAGCGGGCAGTGATGCCGGCGCTATCCCCGATGTGGGTATTGTGTGTCGTGATACTTTCAATGGCGAAGAAATGCTTGGGCTTAAACTTACATGGGATAAGCGTTATATCACGCTGGCTCCTGTAGCAACAGTTCTGGGTTTAGCGTTCCAAATGCGCGATCCTGAAGGTCTGCTTAGCGATAAGAAAAACTTAGGTATTACCTGTGCGTTGATCCCAACGGATCATCCTGGTGTGGTTATTGGTCGTCGTCATAATCCGCTGGGTATGGCGTTTATGAACGGTACTACTCAAGGTAAAGAAGTGTTTATTCCGCTCGATTGGATTATCGGTGGCCCTGAGTTTGCCGGTAAAGGCTGGCGTATGCTGGTTGAGTGTTTGTCAGCGGGCCGCGGTATTTCATTGCCAGCATTGGCAACGGCTTCTGGTCACATGGCGACGAAGACGACAACGGCTTACAGCTATGTGCGTCACCAGTTTGGAATGGCAATTGGTCAGTTTGAAGGGGTGCAAGAAGCGCTGGCGCGTATTATTGCCAACACTTATCAGTTAGAAGCTGCGCGTCGTTTAACAACCACGGGTATCGATCTTAAAGTCAAACCTTCGGTCGTGACCGCGATAGCTAAGTACCACATGACTGAATTAGGCCGTTCAGTGATGAACGATGCCATGGATATTCAATCGGGTAAGGGCATTCAATTAGGACCTAAAAACTATTTAGGCCACCCTTATATGTCGAATCCAATTTCGATCACTGTGGAAGGCGCGAATATTCTAACCCGCTCGTTGATGATTTTTGGTCAAGGTGCGACTCGCTGCCATCCTTACGTACTTGCCGAAATGGAAGCCGCAGCGATGGAAAACCAACATGAAGCCTTAGAGCGTTTTGATGCGTTATTAATGGGTCACATGGGTTATGCCACGCGTAATGCTTTCAGTGCTTTGTTTAGCGCGTTAAGCGGTAGCCGTTTTGGCAGTGCGCCAGTGAGCGGTGAAACTAAGCAGTACTATAAAGATATGTCGCGTATTTCGTCTGCATTAGCCTTAATGACAGATTTATCAATGCTGATCATGGGCGGCGATTTAAAACGTAAAGAAATGCTGTCGGCACGTATGGGTGATGTGCTCAGCCAGTTATATTTAGGCTCAGCGACCTTGAAGTTGTTTGAAGATAATGGCCGTCAACAGGACGATTTGCCTGCGGTACGTTATGTAATGGCCAATCGTTTGCACTTGGCGGCGAAAGCGTTGGAAGACTCGATTCGTAACTTCCCGAGCCGTCCTGTGGCATGGTTACTGCGTGGCTTAATCTTCCCGCTGGGTAATCACTTCACTGCACCGAGCGACAAAATGGCGACCGATTTAGTTAGCGGTATGTTGAAGCCTGGCCCAGCTCGTGAACGTATTACGTTCCTATGTCCTGAATTTGAAGGGGATAAGGGCGGTATTGCTGAAGTTGAGCAAGCATTTATCGCGCAATATGCCTGTAAAGATATCTATAAAAAACTGAAGAAAGCGCAGCGTGCCGGTGAGTTGCCAGCAAAAGTGCCGAATCTCGTCTTGTTTGCAAAAGCACTCGAGACTGGCGTTATCACTGCCGACGAAGAACAAAAGTTACAGCATGCTGATAAGCTGCGCTTAGCGGCAATTAATGTGAATGATTTCGAAGCGTTATAGTGATTGCTAGTGTTTGATGTTAGCGTTTAATGTTAGTGCAGTTTGGTCTAAGCGGTGTTAAGTTCGATAGCTAGCCGCTTGGGCCGCTTAGATTTCTCCCAGCAATGAGAGACCGATAAATCAGCACCAACAGAAATCTGCACTTACAGAAAACAGTCAATATAAAAAAACCACCTTCATGAGGTGGTTTTTTTTTATTGGCTGTTTTCTAACGAGCTTGAGTTGTTAGAAGAAGCTTAAGCTACGATCAACACTTTACAGGTGTTAGTGCCGCCGATGGTTTCCATTGCATCGCCTTTGGTCATTAATACCATATCACCGCTATTCAAATAACCAGCCGCTGTTAATGCTTCTAACGCTTTTTGCGCTAGCTCATCGGCTGGGTGGATAGTTGAATCGAAGTAAATTGGCAACACGCCGCGGTACAAGGCCATTTTGGCTAAGGTTGTTGCGTGACGTGATAAACCCAGGATTGGCAGTGAAGAACTGATACGAGACATCAACTGTGGTGTTGCACCCGATTCAGTCAGAGCGATAATCGCCTTAACGCCTTCTAGGTGGTTAGCCGCATACATAGTTGATAGCGCAATGGTTTCTTCAACTGAAGTGAAGCGCACATCTAATCTATGTTTAGACACAATCACACTTGGGTGAGATTCTGCGCCAACACACACGTTTGCCATTGCCTTAACGGTTTCTTCTGGGAAGTCACCGGCAGCAGTTTCAGCTGATAACATCACAGCATCGGTACCATCAAGCACAGCGTTCGCCACGTCCATTACTTCGGCGCGGGTTGGCATAGGGCTTGAAATCATCGATTCCATCATCTGAGTGGCCGTGATGACGACTTTATTCAGTTGACGTGAGCGGGCGATTAACTTCTTCTGCACCGCAACGAGCGCAGCATCACCAATTTCAACACCTAAGTCACCACGTGCAACCATGACAACGTCAGATGCTAAGATCACATCATCCATAGCCGCATCGGTCGCAACGGCTTCAGCGCGTTCAACTTTAGCCACGATTAAGGCATTACAACCAGCTTGACGGGCAAGATCACGGGCGTAATCTAAATCAGCACCACTGCGCGGGAACGAAACGGCTAAATAATCCACTTGGATCAATGCTGCAGTCAGAATGTCAGCTTTGTCTTTTTCGGTCAGCGCCGCAGCAGAAAGTCCGCCGCCTTGCTTGTTAATACCTTTGTTGTTAGATAGAGGGCCAGCCACAGTCACTGTGGTGTGCACTTTACGGCCTTCAACACGCTCAACGCGTAATTGAACACGGCCATCATCTAACATCAAGATATCGCCAACAGTCACATCATCAGGCAATTGCTTGTAATCGATACCCACTTGGGTCTCGTCGCCTTCACCTTTTGCTAACTCGGCATCAAGCACGTAGGCTTGACCTAACACCAGTTGCACTTTCTTATTGTCTTTGAAAGTAGAAACGCGGATTTTAGGGCCTTGTAAGTCCCCCAAAATAGCCACATGAACGCCCAACTCTTTAGCGATTTCGCGCGCTTGAGTGGCTCGTTTTAAGTGATCTTCTGGGGAACCGTGGGAGAAATTAAGACGTACAACGTTTGCACCTGCCGCGATGATGCGGCGTAGATTATCATCACGATCGGTAGCGGGACCTAGAGTGGTGACGATTTTGGTTCTGCGGAACATAAGGATACTCCGTTAAAGTTAAAAAAAATCTTGGGCCTATATTACCATGCAATTCCAGATTATGTAGTAAAGTTACAATCAAATTGATCTAAAGTTATGTATGAAAATTGTGAGGTATCGCTGATATTTGCACGATTAATGGCTAGGTTAAGGATCAACACTAGCCATTTTTAGAAAAGGAAGTGAGTTACAGTATCGGATCTTTATTGATGCGAGACTCTTTTAATACTTCTTTCACCCGTTTCAAATTATCGCGGAAACGTGGACCTCTGCGTAAGGTAAATCCGGTTGCCAATACATCTATAGTGACTAATTGGGCTAAACGCGAGGCCATAGGTAAATACATGTCGGTATCTTCTGGCACTTCCATTGTCACGGGCAGCGTACATTCCATCGACAAAGGCGAGTTGCGGGCGGTAATACCAATCACAGCTGCACCGTTTTCTCTCGCTAAACGTGCTATCTCAATCAATGACTTAGTGCGGCCTGTGTGGGAAATCAATACCACCACATCGCCCTCATTACTGTTAATGCAGCTCATGCGTTGCATTAGAACATCGTCAAAACAGATGACAGGGACATTAAAGCGGAAGAATTTATTTTGCGCGTCATGGGCAACTGAAGCGGATGCGCCTAGGCCAAAAAAGGAAATAGTCTTAGCTTGAGTGAGAATATCAACGGCTTTATTAATGGCTGAAATGTCTAGGCTTTGACGTGCAGTATCGAGCGAAGCCATTGAAGATTCGAATATTTTTGTCGTATAAGACTCAGTCGAATCATCTTCTTCAACGTGGCGGCTCACATAAGGTGTACCGTTCGCAAGACTTTGCGCTAGATGTAACTTAAAATCAGGGAAACCCTTAGTATCTAAGCGGCGGCAGAAACGATTCACAGTAGGTTCACTGACATCTGCCATCTTAGCCAGTGTGGCGATGCTAGAATGTATAGCTGTCTGTGGTGATGCTAAGATCACCTCTGCAACTTTGCGTTCTGATTTACTAAAATGGGTGAGGCTTTTTTGAACCTTTTCTAGGGTATTCATACGCGTATGTCCGCTAAATTGAGAATGTAATTTTATTTATTTTTATTTCGTGGGCGCAGATCAAGACTGGCAGCCCACTAATAGACTCTATGTAGTAACTTTTCAGTACAATTTTGAAATAAGACTTTACTACCTTCAGTAATTTAAGCACAAAAAGCATATCAGATTTATGCAGCAAGTGACTAGTTAGCAAGAATGTTAATATTTATAAAAATAGATGCATTTAACAAATTCTGTTGTTATATTACAACAAAAGTGTGGATTTCTTCATCGACATGAAGGGACACGACATACAAAGGAGATCGTAACGCAATGGGCAAAACAACATCAGGCGCCAAAGCTTGTGACTTCGTACTCTTTGGTACTAAAGGCGATTTGGCACGACGCAAGTTGTTACCTTCTTTATACCAGCTAGATAAAGCTGAACTTCTCGATAAAGATACGAAAGTGATCGGTGTCGCGAAAGACGAGTTTACTCAAGATGAGTTTATCGAATTAGTCACGCTTGCATTAAACACCTTCGTGAAAGAGCCTTTGTGCGAAGAGACTCTCCAACGTTTCCTGTCCCGCTGTCACTATATAGGCACTAACTTTACCGATTCAGCGGGCTACAGTGCCTTCCATGATCTGCTCAAACCAGAAGAGCGCGTTATGGTCAGTTACTTTGCTACGCCACCTGCAATATTCGGCGACATTTGCCGTTGTTTGCATGAACAAGATCTTATCCACCCAGATTCACGCGTGGTGCTCGAAAAGCCCATCGGCTCAGATTTAGACTCTTCTCGCGTTATCAATGACCAAGTTTCCGCTTACTTCAAAGAACGTCAGGTTTACCGTATCGACCATTACTTAGGTAAAGAAACCGTACAGAACTTGATTGCTCTGCGTTTTGCGAACTCTTTATTTGCTTCTAAGTGGGACAACCGTACGATTGACCACGTCCAGATCACAGTCGCAGAAGAAGTGGGCATCGAAGGCCGTTGGGGTTACTTCGACAAAGCGGGTCAGATGCGTGACATGATCCAAAACCATTTGCTGCAAGTGTTAACGCTCGTTGCCATGGACCCACCCGTTAACTTAGATGCTGACAGCATCCGTGATGAAAAAGTTAAAGTGCTTAAATCACTGCGTCCGATTAATTCAGACAATGTGTATGAAAATACCGTACGCGGTCAGTACAGCGCAGGCTTCTTAAAGGGCAGCCCAGTCCCGGGTTATTTAGAAGAAGAAGGCGCCAACCTTCAATCACACACAGAAACCTTCGTGGCGATCCGCGTGGATATAGACAACTGGCGTTGGGCGGGCGTGCCTTTCTATTTACGTAGCGGTAAACGTATGCCGTTTAAGAGCTCTGAAATTGTGGTGTATTTCAAAAACCCACCGCATAACTTATATCGCTCAAGCTACCGTAATCTGCCACCGAACAAGCTGACGATCCGTCTGCAGCCCCATGAAGGGGTTGAAATCCAGATGATGAACAAAGTGCCAGGTTTGGAGCAAAAACAACGTCTACAAACCACTAAACTCGATTTGAGCTTCTCCGATACCTTTAAAAATGAACGCATCGCCGATGCCTACGAGCGTCTATTACTCGAAGCTATGCTCGGTAATCAAGCGCTGTTCGTGCGCCGCGACGAAGTCGAGCAGGCATGGACTTGGGTGGATGGTATTATCCAATCGTGGGAACAAAGCAACGAAAAACCAAAACCTTATCCTGCGGGTACTTGGGGTCCAGTTGCGTCAGTTGCTTTGATCACCAAAGATGGCCGTTCGTGGGACGAGTAGGAGACTTTGATGATTAAAGAAACCGTATTCAAATCTTTCGATACGCCAAGTGCGTTAGAACAACAGCTTGCGAATAGAATTGCGAGCCAGTTGCAGGAAGCCGTCGATGCCCGCGGAAAAGCGAGCTTAGTCGTTTCCGGTGGTTCGACGCCGCTTAAGTTATTTCAACTATTGAGCATGAAATCCATCGATTGGAGTGATGTTTATATCACGCTTGCCGATGAGCGCTGGGTTGAAGCCGACGCCGATGCTTCTAATGAGCGTCTCGTGCGTGAACATTTATTACAAAACCGTGCGGCGAATGCCAAATTCCGCGGTTTAAAAAACATGTTTTCGACTGCAGAAGCGGGCGCCGATATGGCCGCCGAGTCCTTGTCTAACTTCCCACGTCCTTTTGATGTGGTGGTGTTAGGCATGGGTAACGATGGTCATACCTGCTCTTGGTTTCCCTGCAGTGCTGAGCTTGAAAATGCGCTCACAACCCAAGCCCTGTGTGTGGCGACGAACCCCACCACAGCGCCCCATGGTAGAATTACGCTCTCTAAGAGTGCGATTCTGAACAGCAGACAAATTTATCTGCACTTGGTCGGGGAACAGAAATTATCCGTATATCGTCAAGCGTTAGAAAGTGATGATGTCCATGCTATGCCTATCAGAGCCGTATTAGCGCAGCGTAAAACGCCCGTTGATGTGTTCTGGAGCGCTTAAGGAGTCACTATGCACTCAGTAGAAATACACTCAGTAGTTCAAGCTGTTACCGACAGAATTATTGCCCGTAGCAAAGCGTCACGTGAAGGTTATCTCGCCGCATTGAATGATGCTCGTAACCATGGTGTACACCGTAGCTCATTGAGCTGTGGCAACTTAGCCCATGGTTTTGCCGCCTGTAATCCAGACGACAAAAATGCATTGCGTCAATTGAATAAGGCGAACATCGGCATAGTGACGGCATTTAACGATATGTTATCTGCGCACCAACCCTATGAAAGCTATCCTGAATTGCTTAAAAAAGCCTGTCAGGAAGTCGGCAGTGTTGCACAAGTGGCGGGCGGTGTTCCGGCCATGTGTGACGGTGTGACTCAAGGTCAACCCGGTATGGAATTGAGCTTACTGAGTCGTGAAGTGATTGCGATGGCAACGGCTGTGGGCTTGTCTCACAACATGTTTGATGGCGCTTTACTGCTCGGCATTTGCGATAAAATCGTACCAGGTTTGCTTATCGGCGCCTTAAGCTTTGGTCACTTGCCTATGTTATTCGTGCCTGCTGGGCCGATGAAATCAGGTATCCCGAACAAAGAAAAAGCCCGTATTCGTCAGCAATTTGCCCAAGGTAAAGTGGATCGCGCGCAACTGTTAGAAGCTGAAGCCCAGTCTTACCACAGTGCAGGAACCTGTACTTTCTACGGCACGGCAAACTCGAATCAGTTGATGCTTGAAGTGATGGGCCTGCAGTTACCTGGCTCGTCATTTGTGAATCCTGATGATCCACTGCGCGAAGCGTTAAATAAGATGGCAGCTAAGCAAGTGTGTCGTTTAACCGAAATGGGCACCCAATATACCCCAATCGGTGAAGTGGTCAGCGAAAAATCTGTGGTTAACGGCATTGTGGCACTTTTGGCTACTGGCGGTTCTACTAACTTGACGATGCACATTGTCGCCGCGGCTCGTGCTGCCGGTATTATTGTGAACTGGGATGATTTTTCTGAATTATCCGATGCTGTACCATTAGTGGCGCGCGTGTATCCAAACGGTCATGCCGATATTAATCATTTCCATGCAGCCGGTGGCATGGCGTACTTAATCAAAGAATTGCTCGATGCGGGGCTATTGCATGAAGATGTGGATACCGTTGCGGGTTTTGGTTTACGCCGTTATACCCAAGAGCCAAGGCTGCTCGACGGTGAACTGCGCTGGGTCGATGGTCCAACGACTAGCTTAGATACTGAAGTGTTAACGTCAGTCGCATCACCTTTCCAAGGCAACGGTGGCTTAAAATTACTCAAAGGTAACTTAGGCCGCGCTGTGATCAAAGTGTCAGCAGTACAAGAACAACATCGTGTCGTTGAAGCGCCCGCAGTGGTGATTGACGATCAAAACAAACTCGATGCCTTGTTCCAAGCCGGTGCTTTGGATAGAGATTGTGTTGTGGTGGTTAAAGGTCAAGGCCCGAAAGCTAACGGTATGCCAGAACTGCACAAGTTAACCCCATTATTGGGAACGCTTCAGGACAAAGGCTTTAAAGTCGCGCTGCTGACCGACGGTCGCATGTCTGGTGCGTCGGGTAAAGTCCCTGCGGCCATTCATTTAACGCCAGAAGCCTTAGATGGCGGTTTAATTGCCAAAGTCCAAGATGGCGACTTGATCCGTGTCGATGCGTTAACAGGCGAACTGAGCCTGCTTGTCTCTGAAGCTGAACTTGCCACCAGAGCCGCGGGAATTGTGGATTTACATCGCTCACGTTATGGGATGGGCCGCGAGTTATTTAGTGCGCTACGTTCAAATCTAAGTAGTCCAGAAACTGGTGCGCGTTGTACTAATGCCATCGATGAACTTTATTAATACAAAGGAAGAATAACGCAATGCTTGAGAATAACTGGTCACTACAGCCACAAGATATTTTTAAACGCAGCCCTATTGTTCCTGTTATGGTGATTAACAAGATTGAACATGCGGTGCCATTAGCGCGAGCACTGGTTGCCGGCGGCATTAGCGTGTTAGAAGTGACTTTGCGTACGCCTTGTGCACTCGAAGCTATCACTAAAATCGCTAAAGAAGTGCCTGAGGCCTTAGTGGGCGCAGGGACTATCCTAAACGAAGCTCAGCTTGATCTTGCGATTGCCGCGGGTGCGCAGTTTATTATTACCCCAGGCGCGACGGTTGAACTGCTCAAAGCGGGTATGCATGGTCCAATCCCTTTAATTCCAGGGGTTGCGAGCATTTCAGAAGTGATGACGGGGATGGCGCTCGGTTACACCCACTTTAAATTCTTCCCAGCCGAAGCCTCGGGTGGTGTCGATGCCCTTAAAGCCTTCTCGGGTCCGCTAGCGGATATTCGCTTCTGCCCAACAGGTGGCATTACGCCAAGCAGCTATAAAGATTATTTAGCGCTGAAAAACGTCGATTGTATTGGTGGTAGTTGGATTGCGCCAACGGATGCAATGGAACACGGCGATTGGGATCGTATCACTCAACTTTGTAAAGATGCCATTGGCGCTTTATAAATCGAGCTTAAAATAGTGACAAAATAAAAAACCACCGCGAGGTGGTTTTTTGTCTTTTATTTTTCGCATTTTGATAAAGAACGGCTGCGATAGCTGACTCTGTAGAAAGTCTGTTTTTTACAGTAACACGAGCATTTACAAACTGTCTGGATTTATAGAAAGTCGGGCTGCGAAATGATTACTTGCCTACATTTCCTTACTCAGCTCCACATTCGAGCCCGCTTTGGGGCTAAATAGCTGTTGATACAGTCTGCCTGCAAACTCATCTGTCATCCCCGAAATATAGTCCGCCAACACTCTGTGACTGTTTAAACCTTGTTGCTCACTTTCACGCCAGCGCTCTTGGGTGTTCAGTGGCAGTAAACGCTCGGGATCGGAAGCGAAGGCTTCGAATAATCCCATCACAATCTGCTGGCCCTTATATTCGAGCATTTGGATCTCAGGTTTACGGATCACGTATTTATAAACCAGTTGCTTGAGCACATTGAGTGCAATGGCAAATTCGGGCTCTAATGTTGCATTAAAGCGCAATAATGGCTCTTCGAACACGTCATCTTCTGAGATAACAATAGCGGTGACAAAGCCATTAACGAGTGTGCCTATGGCATCTTTACGTAGGTGATGCTCATGTGAAAACAGCTTGTTGCCAATATCTGCCAGCTCTTGTTTTATCCAAGCATCACTGCTGTTCGTCAGTGTCGGCGCCACATCTTGATGCCACTGGGACGCTGTGACTATGCCCATCACAATCGCATCTTCGAGATCGTGCACCGCATAGGCGATGTCATCTGCCAGTTCCATAATCGAGCAATCGAAGGATTTAAACTGGGTTCGCAGATGTGGATAGTGGTGCAGGGCGGGGTGTGAACCTTGCTGCGTCGAGGTAAAACGACGGCTATCCGCCTCAGACAAAGGCTCAAGCACCCAAGCGAAGATGTCGTTATCATCGTCGAAAATGCCCTTAACCGGCGGCCATTGTGACGGTTTTAACTGTCTGTGGTTGGTGATTTCATTATGTTCACCCGCGACAAATAGCTTCGAGTGCGGCGCTGGGTATTTTAAAATCCCGAGCATGGTACGCCGACATAAGTTCATCCCAAAATCTAAAGTGTAGGGCTCAAGTTTCGATAAAATACGAAAGGTTTGGCCATTGCCTTCAAAGCCGCCGTGGTCGCGCATCATATAATTCAATGCGACTTCACCGCCATGGCCGAAGGGAGGATGACCAATATCGTGGGCTAAACACAGGGACTCTAATAAGCTCATAGAGCAAAGCAGTTGTTTATGTTGTGGATATTTGCGCCTGAGCTGAGCAGCTATGCCGGTACCAATTTGCGAGACTTCGAGTGAGTGGGTTAATCGGGTGCGATAGAAGTCATTCATGCCAACGCCAAGCACTTGCGTTTTGGCCTGGAGGCGGCGAAAGGCGGCCGAGTGGAGAATACGCGCCCTGTCTCTTTGGTAAGGGCTGCGGTGATCAAAGCGCCGTTGTTTATCTTCACCATGACGGCGTTCTTGCCAAACACTTGAAGTCATATGCATTCCTAGCGAGAGTGGAAAATCAAAGCATCTTGTTAATTTCGTCTAAATTCAAGGTGAAACTGGGCACAAAGCAGCTTATAAAATACTGTACTGCGGGATCTGGATTTGTCGCCAGCATGTCTTCGAGACGCTTACGGGCGGTATTGAATTCACTGTTGCCAGCGCGGTTTTCCTCAAGGCATTTAAGATAGGCACACAGAGTATCAGCCGATTTCACTATGGTCTTGTAAACGGGATCGGCGTAATCGCTGATGAACAGACTGCGATAATCTTCTTTAAATTCCTCAGGTACCATATCTAACATGCGCTGCTCGGCAATCGCCTCAATCTTTTTATACTCGGCTTCAATTTCTTTATTGAAGTATTTTACCGGCGTCGGTAAGTCACCCGTGAGAATTTCACTGGCATCGTGAAAAATCGCCAGACTCGTGGCTTGATGGGGATCGAGCGTCGTGCCGAATTTCTTATTACTGATGATCACCAGTGCATGGGCCACCATGGCAACTTGCAGCGAGTGTTCTTGAACATTTTCAGTGCGAACGTTGTACATCAAAGGCCAGCGTTGGATAAGTTTCATGCGAGCTAAATGCGCAAATAAATGACTCATAGTTTTCCTGCTAAAGAATGAAATCGGAAGGCGACAAGCTGCAATGGAAGACATGAAACGAGTGAGTAGGCAGTATTGACGCTAGTGAAGTCTTAGATTATCACAGCCTTGGATGACATGTGAGCATGAGCGTAGAGGATTTAAAGAAATAGCTAAAAATAAAGCGACCGCTAGGATCGCTTTATGTCTCAAACCGTTAAAGGGATATTTTACTGTCGATAGTTTTCGAGGAAGGCACCAAACTCGGTAAATGCTTTTTTCAGATCTTCTTTATAGGGCAAGAAAACCACTCGCAAATGATCGGGCTCAGGCCAGTTAAAGGCGCTGCCATGGACTAACAGGATTTTCTTTTCTCTGAGCAAATCCAGCACTAAACGCTCATCATCCCTTAGGTTGAATTTCTTCATATCCAGTTTCGGGAAGGCATAGAGTGCGCCCTTTGGTTTTTTAACGCTCACACCTGGAATTTGGTTAAGTAATTCGTAACAGGCATCCCTTTGGACTGTGAGGCGGCCATTAGGCAAAATAAGCTCGTTAATACTCTGATAACCGCCGAGCGCGGTTTGAATCGCATGTTGATTGGGCACGTTTGCACAGAGGCGCATCGAGGACAGCATCTCTAAGCCTTCGATGTAACTTTTAGCAGCCTTAAGATTGCCAGATAACATCATCCAACCAACACGAAATCCTGCTGCACGATAAGCCTTTGATAAACCGTTAAAAGTAACAGTTAAAATATCATCTGATAGACCCGCAGCAGGAATATGCTTGGCTTCGTCGTATAAAATTTTATCGTAAATTTCATCGGCAAAAAGGATCAGATCATGTTGACGACACAGTTCAACCACTTGCAGCAGTAATTCTCTGCTGTATACCGCTCCGGTTGGATTGTTCGGGTTAATCAGCACTATGCCGCGGGTACGTGATGAAATTTTACTTTTAATGTCGTTGAGATCGGGGAACCAGTCCGCTTCTTCATCACAGCGATAATGCACAGCCTTGCCGCCCGCGAGATTCGCCGCAGCCGTCCACAGGGGATAGTCTGGAGAGGGGATTAAGATCTCATCATCGGTATTTAGCAAGCCTTGCATTGCCATCATAATGAGTTCTGAAACGCCGTTGCCTATATAGATATCTTCGATATCGACACCAAAAATCCCTTGGGCTTGATAATGCTGCACTATGGCCTTACGGGCAGAGAATAATCCTTTTGACTCACAGTAGCCTTGGGCACTGGGTAAATTGAGGATCACATCGCGCACAATTTCTTCAGGCGCTTCGAAACCGAAGGGGGCCGGATTACCAATGTTGAGTTTGAGGATTCGATGCCCCTCGTCTTCTAAACGTCTGGCTTCCTTGTGCACTGGGCCGCGGATGTCATAGCAAACGGTATCCAGCTTGTTGGATTTGATGATAGGGCGCATTTACACCTCGGAACATGCATAAAGTTTTGGCTTAAGTTAGCGCACCATAACGAAATTTCATTGCAGATGAAAGGGGGGATAAGCACAGAATTGCGCTTTTTTTATAAACACCCCTCAGTTAAATATGCTTTAACAGTCGATTAAAGAAATCTGCACAAGTTTTATGTTCTGATATTGGCGTGATTTTAAGATTGTTTATCTATTGGGTTGGTAGGGGAATCTTGTTTATGTTTTTTCATTTCGAAAGATGAAAAATGCGTTTTCATTAGCTGACCCATATTTAATTTCTCTATATTAGCTATATCAATCGTGACAGAAGAAAATGTATTTTAGCTGATACTTAATGGTTGATTTTTAATCACAGATTTTTGATAAGGTAAACTTATGCAAGCGGCATTTTATTTTGTGATAATTAGGCATATTTATTGAATGCTTATTAAGCTAAGAAGATCATAAATGTTTAAGTTACAATGGCGTTAAAAGTCTTCTAGATTATACGGTTATGTAAAATCGTCTCGCGGGAATTAAATTTATTTTCTATCAAGTTAAATTTATAGTTGACTCAATATTCGATGCGCTTTATTTTCTGCGCGATGTTTTTGGCAAGGCACCTTAGATAGCAAGCAATTCGCGGGTTTTATCTTCAGGGTTAGTCATCATGAAGCAGCTGTGTTGACGTTCTGAATCGTGTTGATTTCAGGCGTTATTCTAAAACCATTTGCCTTTTAGGCGATTTATTTAGAGGACCTAAGTGCATGTCTGAACCGACAGCGTTAAGTCTCATTCCACCTTTGGTGGTATTGGTGTTAGCTATTTGGTTACGCCGTCCTATTTTATCTTTGATCATAGGTGCGGTAACCGGTTTCCTGTTACTCGATCCCAGTCAAGTCTTAAACAATTTTGCTAGTGTGTCATTGAAGGTTATGGCCGATGAAACCATAGGTTGGTTGATTCTGGTGTGTGGTGGTTTTGGCGCGCTCATCGCACTTTTAGTACGAACTGGCGGCGCATTAGCGTTTGGCCGCAATGCACTTAAATTGGCGAAAGGACCTAAATCTTCCCTATTAATGACTTTTATCCTTGGGATCGTGATTTTTATCGATGACTATCTCAATGCGTTGACCGTGGGTGAAACCATGAAGCGTGTAACGGATAAATTTAAAGTGTCCCGTGAAATGCTCGCCTATGTCGTGGACTCCACCGCCGCGCCCGTGTGCGTGTTAGTGCCATTATCGACTTGGGCGGTATTTTTTGGTGGATTACTGGTGGATAACGGTGTGGCAGCCGAAGGTCAAGGCATTGCAGTTTATATGCAAGCCATTCCTTACATGCTTTATGCTTGGTTAGCTGTGGCTATGGTGCTACTTGTCGCATTAGGTATTGTGCCCGCCATTGGTCCAATGAAGACTGCGCAGCTGCGCGCTGCCCAAGGTGAACCCGCTGAAGCGCAAGTGGATTTCGACCAAGTGCAAACTTCGGATGAATATGCGGTTAAAGCCATAGAAGAGGAATTTAAGCACGCCGATAATCAGGGCAAACTGCATAACTTTTTAGTGCCTATTGGTTTGTTAGTTGCCTTTACCGTGTACTTTGATATCGACGTGTGGAAAGGCTTGCTGGCGACCTTAGTTATCACGATTCCTTATTATGCAGTGCAGCGTTTGATGCCATTTTCAGAGATGATGGACCAAATGATCGATGGCTTTAAAAGCATGCTACCAGCCATTAGCACTGTGATTGCGGCGTTTGTGTTTAAGGATGTGTGCGATCAGTTGTTACTGCCGCAGTATGTCATTGAGTCATTAAGCCCATTTATGACACCTAAATTGCTGCCTGCGGTAGTGTTTTTATCTATGGCTATACTCGCGTTTGCCACAGGTTCGAGCTGGGGTATATTTGCCGTGACGATTCCTATCGTGATGCCATTAGCGCAAGCGGTTGGGGCGGACATCCCATTAGTCATTGGGGCCTTATTGTCTGCATCATCATTTGGTAGTCAAGCGTGCTTCTACTCAGATTCAACCGTATTGGCCGCCCAAGGCTCAGGTTGTAACTTAGTGAGCCATGCTGTGACTCAGTTACCTTATGCACTTATCGCAGCAGTAATAGCATTTATCGGCTTTATTGTGATTGCATAACTTCTGTCACGATTAATATAAGAAACCAGCTACGGCTGGTTTTTTTATGTCTGCCGTAATGGGGTTAGGCGGCTAGAGTGAGTAAAGGGTGAGTAAAGAGTGATGAGGCTTGAATTAGAATAAACACGATTACACTGCTAAATGAAGATTTTCAACTGATGTCAAATTATATTTTACGGAATTGTCATTTATATTTTACATATTTCATCGTCGCCATGTAGCTTTTCAAATCAAAGCCTGATTATACTTTGCAACCTTCAGGGCATTATTTTCAACATTAGTGGCAAACGAATCAAATGGACTCAACTCTTCTTACTGCGTTTTTCGAGCACGGCACAATACGTGATGTCGAATGTTTATTCCCTGATATTTCAGGCTATCCAAGGGGAAAGCTTATGCCAGCCCGAAGTTTTGCTCAGGGTGCTGAATTACGTATTGCCCAAGCGATTTCGATGCAAGCGATTACCGGTGAGTATTCCTACGATACTGTTTTCCCTGATGCTGATCCTGATCTTTTACTCGTCCCCGATTACAGCACTCTCAACATGGTCCCATGGAGCACAGTGCCGCGCGCATTTGCCATCCATGATTGCGTATTACTGGATGGCAATTTATGTCCATTTGCGCCGCGCTCTATGTTAAAAAATGTGTTGGCCCGTTACCAAGCCCTTGGGTTAACGCCCGTGGTGGCCCCTGAGATTGAGTTTTATCTGACTGAAGCCAATACCGATCCGAGTGTGCCGTATCAGGCACCCATTTCAAAAAGTGGCCGAGCTGAAAATGGTCAATCCGCGTTTAGCATGAATATGCTCAATGAACTCGCACCATTTTGGGATGAGTTTAATGCCGCTATCGATGCGATTGGGATTAAAGGTGATACTTGGATCCATGAAATGGGGCTATCACAATATGAAATTAACTTAGTGCATGGCGATCCGCTGGCTCTTGCAGATCAAGCCTTTATGTTTAAATACGCCGCGAAAGAAATCGCCATAAAACATGGCTTGAATGCGATTTTTATGGCGAAACCCATAGCGGGTCAACCCGGCAGTTCTATGCATTTACATCAAAGTGTCGTCGATGATAAAGGTCATAATATTTTCAGCCATGCAGATGGTAGCGACACTGACCGTTTTCACCACTATATCGGCGGATTACAAAAGTATCTACCTGATTTAATGTTGTTATTTGCACCCAATATCAATTCATTTAGACGTTACATTTCCGGCAGTCAAGCGCCGATTAATTTAAGCTGGGGCGTTGATAATCGCACCACGGGCCTACGTGTGCCATTAAGTGCTCCAGTGGCGAGACGGGTAGAGAATCGTATTGCGGGCGCCGATGCTAATCCGTACCTGATGATTGCCGCATCTTTGGCTGCGGGCCTTGCCGGAATGGAAGAAAAATTATCGCCAAGTGCACCAGAAACCGGGAGCGCCTACGATAGCAGCCATGACCTCGCGCAGACATTTTTAGCTGCGTTAACGCAAATGCGCCAAAGTGATTCGGCACGACGCTTACTCGGGGACGATTTTGTCACTGGCTTTGTATCGGTGAAGGAAATTGAATTCCAAAGTTATTTGAGTGAGATAGGGGCTTGGGAGCGACGCTTCTTAGGGCCGCAATGCTAACGCTTTTATGAATAAGGGAATTATTACTTATAAAAGTTTTAACCCCTTAAATGACTCAAGAGTCTTAAAAATGAGTGACTAAAAAATAGCAACAAAAAAGCCAGTGCAAGCACTGGCTTTTCTTCGTCTGGAAACGAAAAGGGCGATTAAACGCGCTTCTTGAATTCACCAGTACGAGTGTCGATTTCAATTTTGTCGCCTACTTTCACGAAGTCAGCAACACTCACTGTGCCACCGCCAGTGATAGTCGCTGGCTTCATCACTTTACCTGAAGTATCGCCACGAGCTGAAGGCTCAGTGTAGATCACTTCACGTACGATAGTGGTTGGCATTTCAACAGAGATAGCTTTGCCATCATAGAAAGTCACTTGGCAAGTTTCTTCCATACCGTCAACGATATAAGCCGCTGCATCACCTAGGTTTTCAGCTTCTACGTCGTATTGGTTGTATTCTGCATCCATGAATACAAACATAGGATCTGCAAAGTAAGAATATGTGCAGTCAAGACGATCTAGGATGATGTCTTCTAACTTATCTTCACCTTTGAAAGTCGTTTCAGTACCAGAGTTAAGCAGTAAGTTTTTCAACTTTAACTTAACGATAGCAGCGTTACGGCCAGAACGAGTTGTTTCAGTTTTCTGCACAACCCATGGGCTGCCATCTAACATGATCACGTTACCAGGACGGATTTCATGAGCAGTTTTCATTACACTATTTCCTATATTTAGATTTTTCTGTTTTCGCGCAGTATCTTAGCTGTTTTTAACGAACTGAACTAGTCGAGTAGCGAGATCTGCAGCATTTAATGCATTAATTGGCCATTGTTTAGCATGGTGATGCAACAAGGGCAAATTAACAGGATTAAGGTTTTGCCAGTGAAGGCTCACGGCTGATTGCTGTGCTTGGTTGAACGCGAGATTCAATTCAGACCAATAACAAGCAATTTTAGGTGGCAGATTATCGCAGTAAAGTTTAAGAAAAGCTTCTAATTTTACGAGGTGATAATCATCTTCTTGGGGATAAATGTGCCAAATGAAGGGTTTTGCGGCCCATTGGGCACGTAAAAAGGAATCTTCACCGCGCACGATATTAAAATCACTGCTCCAGAGCAGGCGATCAAACCCCTGTTGGTCTGTCATAGGTAAAATGTGCAGGGTTAAATTGCCATGATTTATCTGTTGACCCGGCACTAGAGCGGCAATTTCACAGGGCAGTAAATGTGTCAGACTGTTTAAGCTACGCCCCTTGGGGATCAGCGCATGGATTTTTTCTACCGATTGCTGCCATAACTCACATAATGCGGGTAGCGCCTCGGTCTCATAGCTAAAAACGCTAATAACAGTGTCTTGTGCCTGAATGTCCTTAAGACCTAGATCAGTAAAAAGCTGCAATTTATTGGCAGTATCAGCTTGCCAAGCATCACGCTCTGCAAACAAATTTTGCTCGCAAATGAGTCCACCCGTTTTGGCGCTAAAACCGGGAAAGTAGAAATACTTCTTCAAACCATTGGCTTGTAACGATGGCAAACCATGGCAACCTTCAACCCAATTCTCTGCGCTTAAATACTCTAAATTCAGCCAAACAGGTACAGATTTTAGGGCGTCCTGATGTAAATAAGCCAGCTGCGCTTTTACCTGTTCAGGGAGTTCACAGGCAAAGGCTTCGATGAGCACAGCTCCTGCGACAAACGCTACAGGCAAAGGCTCTTTCCAATGAATAATATTCACACCATTGAAGGTTTGAGTGACTTTTAGTGGTTCGAGTGTCGGTAAAATATGGGAGAAGCTTGCGAGGTCGTCGACCCACAGATTAACAGGGATCTGATACTCATTGGCTATTTGTTTTGCTAAACGCCAAGTGACGCCAATATCGCCATAGTTATCGACGACGGTACAAAAGATATCCCAATGATTGGAGCGGGGTGTGTTGGTCATGAGTGTGGTATGTCGTTATTCTTATTTACAACAAGTAGATAGTCGCAACAAGTCAGAAATATATGCATAAAAAAAGCGGCGTTAAGCCGCTTTAATCAAATGGTTAACAGAATTAATCTTCTAATTCAGCTAAACACATTTCTTCGTAAATTTGCTTAACCCAAGCATCAACACGTTCTTCAGTCAGCTCTGGTTGGCGATCTTCATCGATACCTAAACCAATAAAGTGGTCGTCATCGACTTGACCTTTAGAGGCTTCAAAATTGTAGCTTGCAGTTGGCCAGTGGCCGATGATGATACCACCACGGGCCTGAACGATATCGCCAACCATGCCCATGGCATCAAGGAAGTACTCAGCGTAGTCTTCTTGATCACCACAACCAAAAATAGCGACAAGTTTGTCAGTAAAATCAATTTGCTCTAATTCAGGGAAGAAATCATCCCAGTCACATTGCGCTTCACCGTAATACCAGGTCGGGATGCCGAACAGCAGCAAGTCATACTCTGCAATCTGTTCTTTGGTACTTTTGGCGATATCTTTCACCTCAACCATTTTTTTACCCAGTTTTTTCTGGATCATCTTGGCTACAGCTTCGGTGTTACCTGTGTCGCTACCGAAAAAAAGACCTACAGTTGCCATTGTCTATCCTTTAATGTCTAGTTCACTTATTAGGTTAATCTTGCTGGTACTCGTTCAGCACTCAACTTGTTGCTGAAGAATTAATTCGATTAACTGGCTACGGCTGATGTTACTGGCCAATGCCTGCTCATTCAAGGCGTCATACAAATCTTGTGACACCTTTAACTCTATTCGCTTTAATCCGTTGGCTTTATCGCGCTGGATTTGATTGCGTTTGTTGACCTTAAGCTGTTGGCTACGGGACAAAGGATTACTTCTTGGGCGGCCCCGGCGCTTTTCATTGGCAAAAAGGTCAATGGTGGTTCTGTCAGTTGCTTCTTTTGCCATGTTCTTATTGTTAACCGATCCCTGAGCCTTCCCAAGTGATCTGGATAATACCTTTTACAATAAACCCGGCGCAGCCGAGAAATAACACTAACCAAACAATAAATCGACCAAATTTTGGCACGTTACCTTGTTTAAGCACATCGTGGATGGCCATGCCGATAAAGAAAAATATCGAGGCAAAAAACAGGTTCAGGCCGATGGTTTCAATTTGTTCCATGTACTGAGATAACATACTTTCTTAGTCCTTGAGAGTGTTCTAAGGCCAAAAGAGGCGCGAATATATCACAACAAGATGGCGGCTGCCATATGCTTTCGGTCGAGTTTGCTGCTGATTTACATTGAATGTTTGTCAATAAATTCAGACACGATCCGGTTAAAAATGACGGGTTTTTGCGCATGCAACCAATGACCACATCCTTCAAGTGTTTTTGCCTGTGCCGCGGGGAATTGCACCATGATAGCGCTTCTGTGCTCGCTAGTGACATAATTTGAGTCGCCGCCGCGAATAAACAGACTTGGTCCAGCATAGCTTTGTACTGGATTTAGTGTCTGATTTTGCCAGCCAATAATATTAGGATAACAAGCCTTTAGACCACTTAAGTTCATTTTCCAACGAAAACCAGTATCAGTGCGTTGTAGATTTTTGAGTAAAAATTGTGCCGTTGCTTCGTCAATACCATTGTCAATTAAGTGGTTTAGGGCAAAGCGTCTGTCGGTATGGCCTTCTAAGGGCAGGCTTTCTAATGCCGCAAACACTGTGTCGTGTCTTGGCTCATAGGCGACGGGGGCGATATCGGCTGCCACCATACTGATAATGCGCTCAGGAAAGGCTAACGCCGTCGCCATGGCGATTTTACCCCCCATGGAGTGACCCACAATATGGGCGCGTTCAATAGCCAGTTCGTCGAGCAAGCTGATCATTGCAGTGGCGAGGCGAGGGTAGTCCATTTGATCCCAATGCTCACTTAAACCATGATTGGGCACATCGACACGAATAACTTGATACTGATTTTCTAATACTTGCCCTAGACCTTTGAGGTTATCTAGATTACCGAACAAGCCGTGGATCAAGAGCACTGCGGGTCCTTGGCCTGTAGAAACAAAGTTCATGGTGATTCCTGTTGGAGATTTTTAGCTTAGCGTGACGCGAATTGTGCCCTTAATGCCGTTGGCTTGACAAGTCAGTTGCTATTTCTATAGTGGGGGCGGCCAGTAACTTGTGTGCTTTTTCGGCAATTGTCGATTAACTGCTAGTTTGCTGTGCTATTTCCCGCACTTTTAGAATAATGGCGCTTTATCAGATTGATAGAGATAGATACACTGGTAACAGATCGCAATGATCTGCCCCGATCGCTGTGGTACACTTTTTTCGGTTAAGCCTGTCGAATAACAAAGGATAATTAAGGTTATGAAATATATCGAAGTAGATGAAGAGCTCTATCGTCATATTGCCAGCAAAACAGAACGAATTGGTGAGAGCGCCTCTGACATTCTTCGTCGATTACTCGGCCTGTCCGTCGATGCGGTCGAACAACCCCAGCCTTTGGCGATTAGCCAACCGAGCCTTGAAGCTGAACCTATTCAGCCCATCGCGGCGCAAACAGTGCCAGCAGTGAATGATTTTAGTCGCTTAGTCGATGAACATCAGTTATCGCAGCAAAAAGGCGCAGTAGGTCGTTTTCTGTTTTTGCTCGAAAGTTTGTATCAATTAGCCCCAGAGCAATTCTCACAAATTTTGCAGATCCAAGGGCGCGATCGTTTGTATTTTGCTCGCTCTAAGGAGCAACTGCTCGAAGCGAGTGCTTCGGCTAACCCAAAAGAAATTGGTGCAAGTGGTTTCTGGGTAACGAGTAACAACAATACCGCCAAGAAACGCACTATTTTATCGGAAGTTTTAGTGCAATTTGGTTGTGATGCGACAGTAGCTGCGGGCATCGCCGAGCGCGTTTAATCCGCGGGTGAGCCAAGTTAGTACGACATTTTTCTACTTTTTCTAATTGTAATTGAGTGCAGGAGAGCCATAGGTGGCAATACATCAAAGGGCAGGACAAATCGCTAATCAGACGGATCTGGTCAATATTCCAAAACTGATGAGCCATTATTACAGCATCACGCCAAATATGGATGACGTACAACAACGCGTCACCTTTGGCACTTCTGGGCACAGAGGCTGCGCCTTCAATGGCAGTTTTAACCAACAACACATTTGGGCGATTACCCAAGCTGTGGTGGACTACCGTCAATCGGCAAATATCGATGGGCCGCTGATCCTTGGGATTGACACCCATGCGTTATCCTATGCGGCCTATTTGTCGGCAATTGAAGTGCTGGCGGCAAATAAAGTCACAGTGAAAATCCAACAGAACGACGGATTTACGCCAACGCCAGTGGTGTCCCATGGGGTGATTTGCGCCAATCGCGAAGCCAATATTACGGGTGCGGCATTGTCCGATGGTTTGATCATTACGCCTTCCCATAATCCTCCTCAGGACGGTGGCATCAAGTACAATCCACCCCATGGTGGACCGGCCGAAGGTAATATCACGGCTTGGATTGAATCGCGGGCCAATGATTACTTGCGCCAAGCGTTAGCTGGCGTGCAAAAATTAGCGTATGCCAAAGCGCTGGCATCAGGCTATGTCAACGCCATTGATTTGATCACGCCCTATGTGGCTGATTTAGAAAATGTTATCGACATGCAGGCGATTGCCAACGCTAAGCTGCGTATCGGCGTTGACCCGCTCGGTGGTTCAGGGATTTTCTATTGGGCACCGATTGCCGCGCGTTATGGGCTCGATATCACGTTAGTTAATGATAAAGTTGACCCAAGCTTTAGCTTTATGCCGCTGGATAAAGACGGCAAAATCCGCATGGATTGCTCATCTCCCTACGCGATGGCCGGGTTACTCGCCCATAAAGAATCCTTTGATTTATGCCTTGGTAATGATCCCGATTATGACCGTCACGGCATAGTTTGCCCTGGTACGGGTTTGATGGATCCGAATCATTATCTTGCGGTCGCTATTGATTATTTACTGACACACAGACCAGATTGGAGCGATACCTTAGCCATAGGTAAAACCTTAGTATCGAGTGCGCTTATCGATAAAATCTGTGCTTTCCACGGCAAAACGTTACTCGAAGTGCCAGTGGGCTTTAAGTGGTTTGTCGACGGTTTAGCCGAAGCCACAATCGCCTTTGGCGGTGAAGAGAGTGCTGGCGCGGCATTTTTACGCCGTGATGGCTCTACTTGGTGTACGGATAAAGACGGCTTCATTTTAGGGTTACTTGCCGCAGAAATTCTTGCGGTGACAGGTAAAACCCCTGGTCAACGTCACCAAGAGTTAGTAAAACAATTTGGCCAAAGTTTCTATAAGCGTATCGATAGCCCAATCAGTCTTGAAAACAAAGCCAAGTTTGCTTTGCTCAATGCTGACACCTTAAATGCCACTGTGCTTGCAGGTGAGACAATCGAAAACGTGTTAACCCATGCGCCAGGCAATAATGCGGCCATTGGCGGCATCAAAGTTACCACAGCTAATGGGTGGTTTGCCGCGCGTCCATCGGGCACTGAAGCGTTATTTAAGATCTACGGCGAGAGTTTTATCAGTGAGCAGCATTTGGCTGAGATCATTAAAGATGCGCAGGCATTAATTGATAAGGCGCTAAACGCTTAATGCAGTAGTAGGTTTAGCTAACGTCTCAAAATAAAAAACGCACTCAGATTTGAGTGCGTTTTTGTTTGTGTCTAATTCAGCTGTGAGTAGTTGATCTCATTCTGATTTGACCGTATTTAGTACTCGATATGACAACTCGGTAAGTTATTCTTATCGATGTAATTTTGATGATATTCCTCAGCCACATGGAACTGTTGAAGTGGCACTATTTCAGTGACGATATGGCGTAATCCCCAACGGCCCGAGCGGGCAAAAGCTAACTTTGAGGCTTCTGCGGCTGCTTTTTGCTCACGGTCGTGGAAGAAAATGGTGCTGCGATATTGGGTGCCAATATCTCCGCCTTGCATGTTCAGACTCGTTGGATTGTGGTTTTTCCAAAATACATCGAGCAAGTCTTCATAACTGACAAGGGCGGGATCGAATTCCACTTGCACCACTTCGGCATGGCCCGTTTTGCCTTTTTTGACTTCTTCATAGGTCGTCGCTGCATTATTGCCGCCCATATAGCCGCAGGTGGCATTCGATACGCCGTACACTTGTCTAAAAAAATACTCTACGCCCCAGAAACAGCCGGCACCAAAGGTTGCTAACGCCATAATTAAATCCAATAGAAGTCTAGATGGCTAAGGATTGTGATAAAACTTGAGTGCAAAAGCAAGCCTCAAACTGGAATATTTATCATGGGAAATTCTTAGGGAATGTCCTAAGAATTTAACAATCAGCTTAGTTGAATGTCATTCCGCTTAAAACTGGGTCCTACGGCAATAAATGTCTGAGAACAGCACTAAAAACATGTGTTAGTATTGAAGCCGTTTTTTAGGTGCGAGTGAGACTAACCGCGGTGAGATAAATGCTTAAGTGGTTATTACTGCCTGTACTTATGCTATTGCGCCAATACTGTTACACATCATTATAAGGAGAATTCTGTGTTACAAGCTCTGTTAGATTCAAAGGATTTTTTAGCGCTCACCTTAGCCCATCCTGAACAGTTCGATGGCGAATTTTCATTTAACTTAGGCGATCATACTCAAGTGGAAGTGTGGGATACCGGTGTTATTGTTTTCGAACCAATACAGAATGAAGGAAAAGATATTGTGCTTTCCTGCGGTGTTCACGGTAACGAGACCGCGCCCATTGAACTCTGCAATAGCTTAATTAAACAACTTCTACAGAAAAAGATCATCGCAAAGCAGCGCACTTTATTTCTCATTGGTAACCCATTAGCGATTAATAACGGCACGCGGATTATTGACGAAAACATGAATCGTCTCTTTAGTGGTGAGCATTCCAATCCACCAGGGTTAGTGAACCCTGAGCGAGTACGCGCGAAAAAACTCGAAGCCTATGTCGATCGTTTTTATACTGCGGTTGCCGATGAACGTCAGCGCATCCATTATGATCTGCACACGGCGATGCGCGCCTCGAAGCATGAAAAGTTCGCTATCTATCCCTATCGTCCTGGGCGCGCCTTTAGCGGCGAGCAAATTATGTTTTTAGCCGCAAGCGGCGTCGATACAGTACTTTTCCACCATGAACCGACCACGACCTTCAGCTATTTTTCCTCTGAACGCTACGGTGCCGATGCCTTTACCATTGAGCTTGGCAAAGTGTATCCCATGGGGCAGAACGACATGACGCGTTTTATCGCCACCCATGAAATGTTCATGCGCTTGATCACCGCTAAGCCGTTGGAGCTGGATGCATTTGATGCCGATAAGGTTAACTTGTACCAAGTGTGCCGCGTTATCAATAAACATTTCGATGATTTTGAATTTACCTTCGCAACTGATGTCGAAAACTTCAGATCTTTCCCGAAGGGCTTTGTTTTAGCGCGGGAAGGTGGGCAAGAAATTAAAGTGGAACATGAGTTTGAGTCTGTCGTGTTCCCTAATGCCAAAGTGCCTATTGGCAATCGCACTGTGATTTGCCTGATCCCTGCGGTGAATGCGGACGTGCGTTAGGCTTGTAAAGCAATATATACATGCGTGGCAGGGATAACTTGTGGTTTGAGCTATGCCAATGGTTGATAGGTAGTTTACGTTAACGTAATGTTCGTCGGGCATATTCGTATAAACAGACGCATCAAAACGCTTTGATGCGTAATGAGATAACAAGAGCACAATATGAGCAAAGCAACACTCAACACTGATACAGTGCACCGTGTCGGCTTCTTGGATAAGGCATCGCTACACATTCCTATCCTTCGAATTCTACAAGCCGACGGCACCACTTATGAAACCGCGGTTTTGCCTGTGATAGATGAAACCTTAGCCACTAAAATTTACGATACCTGTGTATTCACTCGGGTACTTGATGAACGTATGCTTGGCGCCCAGCGTCAAGGGCGCATCAGCTTCTACATGACCTGTACGGGTGAAGAAGCGGCGATTGTCGGCAGTGTGGCCGCACTCGATCAAGAAGATGTGATCCTCGCGCAATATCGCGAGCATGCGGCGCTGCGTTATCGCGGCTTTACCACTGAACAGTTTATGAATCAGATGTTCAGTAACGAGAAAGATCTTGGTAAAGGTCGACAAATGCCAATCCATTACGGCAGTGCGGCATTGCATTATCAAACGATTTCTTCACCGTTAGCCACGCAAATCCCGCAGGCGACTGGTGTGGGCTACAGCTTAAAAATGCAAGGTAAGCGCAAAGTCGCGGTTTGTTATTTTGGCGAAGGCGCTGCATCGGAAGGGGATTTTCATGCTGGCCTAAACATGGCCGCGGTACTGAAATGCCCAGTGATTTTCTTCTGTCGTAACAATGGCTACGCGATTTCTACCCCCACTGAAGAGCAGTTTGCTGGAAACGGTATTGCCAGCCGCGGTGTGGGTTATGGCATGCACACCATTCGTGTAGACGGCAATGACATGTTGGCCGTGTTAGCGGCAACCCAGCAAGCCCGTGCCTATGCGATTGAGCATAATGCGCCTGTGCTGATTGAAGCCATGACTTACCGTCTCGGCGCACACTCTTCTTCAGACGATCCCTCAGGTTATCGCTCGAAAGATGAAGAAGCCAAGTGGCAGCAACACGATCCGGTTAAACGCTTCAAATTATGGCTTATCAACAAAGGTTGGTTGGCTGAAGCGGATGATGTGAAACTGCATGAAAAATATCGTGAAGAAGTATTGGCTGCGGTAAAAGTGGCTGAAAAAATTCCTGTGCCTATGCTGGATGAAATTATTGAAGATGTGTACGACAAGCCGACGCCAGTGCTGAAAAAGCAACTTGCCGATCTTAAAGAACATATCAAGAAATATCCGCAAGCCTATCCAAAAAGTGCAGGGAGACTATAAGCCGTGGCTGAAATGAATATGTTACAGGCCGTCAATGAGGCCTTGTCGATTGCCATGCAAGCCGATGAACGCATGGTGGTTTTTGGTGAAGATGTGGGCCACTTTGGCGGGGTATTTCGCGCCACCTCCGGTCTTCAAGAAAAATTCGGTCGCGCTCGCTGCTTTAATACCCCGCTGACAGAGCAAGGTATTGCCGGTTTTGCCAATGGTTTAGCCTCAAATGGCATGACCGCCGTGGCTGAAATTCAATTCGCCGATTATATCTTTCCGGCGTTTGATCAAATCGTCAACGAGTCTGCTAAGTTCCGTTACCGTAGCGGTAATGAGTTCGATGTCGGTGGAT
This sequence comes from Shewanella sp. SM20, assembly GCF_025654545.1. NCBI lineage: Bacteria > Pseudomonadati > Pseudomonadota > Gammaproteobacteria > Alteromonadales > Shewanellaceae > Shewanella > Shewanella sp. SM20. The sequence goes on from NZ_JAKKRK010000002.1 coordinate 202,516, forward strand.
TAGTGTTCCGTACGCCCTATGGCGGCGGTATCGCGGGCGGCCATTATCACTCACAATCACCTGAAGCCTATTTTACCCAGACGCCGGGATTAAAAGTCGTTGTGCCACGCAACCCTGAGCAAGCCAAAGGCCTGCTGTTGGCGTCAATCCGTGACAAAAATCCGGTGATCTTCTTTGAGCCTAAGCGTTTATATCGCGCATCGGTTGGCGAAGTGCCAGCGGGCGATTATGAAATTGAACTGGGTAAGGCTGAAGTGGTTCGCGAAGGTAAAGACATCACCTTAGTGGCGTGGGGCGCGCAAATGGAAATCCTTGAAAAAGCCGCCGATATGGCCGCTAAAGAAGGGATCTCCTGTGAAGTTATCGATTTACGCACCTTGTCACCCTGGGATATCGATACCGTTGCCGATTCAGTCAAAAAGACCGGACGTTTGCTGGTTAACCATGAAGCGCCATTAACCGGTGGTTTTGCTGGTGAGATAGCGGCGACGATTCAGCAAGAATGCTTCTTGTATCTAGAGTCGCCCATCAGCCGCGTTTGTGGTTTAGATACCCCGTACCCACTCATTCATGAAAAAGAATACATGCCAGATGCATTCAAAACGTTTGAAGCCATCAAAGCATCAGTGACCTTCTAGGAGTCCGGTATGATTAAAGATTTTATTTTGCCGGATATTGGCGAAGGTGTTGTGGAGTGTGAGTTGGTTGAATGGTTGGTCAAAGAAGGCGACACCGTCGTTGAAGATCAGCCGATTGCCGATGTCATGACAGACAAAGCCTTAGTGCAAATCCCTGCGCCTTTTGCGGGCGTAGTCACTAAGCTGTATTACGCCAAAGGCGATATTGCGAAAGTGCATGCGCCGCTCTATGCCGTAAAAATTGAAGATGCCGTTGAAATCGCAGGCGAATCTGTTACGGCTGAACCTGCTGCGACAATCGCAAAGGCTGCTGAGCCTGTGACGGCAACAACTGCTGATACGTCATCCCGTTCATCTGTCAGCATTGAAGAATTCTTACTACCTGATATCGGCGAAGGCATTGTTGAATGTGAGCTAGTTGAATGGTTGGTGAGTGAAGGTGATTGGGTTGAGGAAGATCAACCGATTGCCGACGTGATGACAGATAAAGCGTTGGTGCAAATTCCTGCCATTAAAGCGGGTAAAATAGCCAAACTGCATTATCGCAAAGGTCAGCTTGCCAAAGTGCATGCGCCTTTATTTGCCATTGAAGTTGAACAGGCGGCTTCTGCACCTGCGGCGACAACAAATACAGATACTGTGGCCAATGCGGCACCTGCAGCGCAGGCTGTGAATGCAGAACCTGCTCGTCAAGGTAAAGCCTTAGCGAGCCCCGCAGTTCGCCGTATGGCGCGGTCGTTAGATATCGATTTGAGCCAAGTACCTGGTACAGGAAAGCATGGCCGTGTGTATAAGGAAGATATCAATCGCTTCCAACAAGGCGCAAGCAATGTTTCTGCTCCAAGTGTGGCTCAGGTAAAAGAGGCGCCAGTTCAAGCGACTCAAACATCTCAAACCCAAGTTCCAACATCTACAGTGACTCAACGCGCTGACACGGTTGAGCCGATTCGCGGCGTAAAAGCTGTGATGGCACGCATGATGGTGGAATCTGTATCGAGCATTCCGCACTTTACCTATTGCGAAGAGTTTGATTTAACAGACTTAGTTGCACTGCGTGAAAGCATGAAAGTGAAGTATTCGTCAGATGAAGTGAAGCTGACCATGATGCCTTTCTTCATGAAGTCGATGTCGCTCGCGTTAAGTCAGTTCCCTGTGATGAACAGTCAAGTGAATGCGGATTGCACTGAACTGACTTATAAGGCGCGTCACAATATCGGCATGGCGGTGGATTCTAAAGTCGGTCTCTTGGTGCCCAACATCAAAGATGTGCAGGACAAGAGCATTTTAGAAGTGGCCTCAGAAATCACCCGCCTGACCCAAGCAGCCCGTAGCGGCCGCGTGGCGCCAGCGGATCTGAAAGACGGCACTATATCTATTTCTAACATTGGCGCCTTAGGTGGCACAGTGGCGACGCCTATTATCAACAAACCTGAGGTGGCGATTGTGGCCTTAGGTAAGTTGCAAACCCTACCGCGCTTTAACGCGAAAGGGGAAGTCGAAGCTCGCCAAATCATGCAAGTGAGCTGGTCAGGTGACCATAGAGTGATCGATGGCGGTACGATTGCTCGCTTCTGTAATCTGTGGAAACAGTATCTTGAGCAGCCTCAAGAGATGTTATTAGCGATGCGCTAAGCCGCTGGCACGAATAACTGACGCTAAAAGGACGCTAAAAGCGTCCTTTTTTATTTGCTTTGCACAAATGGGTTAATCTTTTGATCCAGATTACGTATAATTCCCGAACGTAGTTATCCTGATGGATGTGTTATGAGTCAGTTAGCCCCCAGCCCATTTGCTCCAACAATAGAAACCATTGATTACCCGTTTCCGCCTAAACCAGTGCCTTTGTCCGATGCGCAAAAAGCCGATTACAAGGCGCGTATCAAGCAACTGCTCATTGAAAAAGATGCCGTTCTGGTTGCCCACTATTATACCGATCCTGAAATCCAAGCCCTTGCCGAAGAGACTGGCGGCTGCGTTTCAGACTCCTTAGAAATGGCGCGCTTTGGCCGCGATCACCCAGCAAAAACCTTAATCGTTGCTGGGGTCAAGTTTATGGGCGAAACCGCCAAGATTTTGAGCCCTGAAAAAACCATTTTAATGCCGACCCTTGAAGCGACCTGTTCATTGGATTTAGGTTGTCCGATTGATAAGTTCAGCGCTTTCTGCGACGCGCACCCAGATCATACTGTGGTGGTTTACGCCAATACCTCGGCTGCGGTTAAAGCGCGCGCCGATTGGGTGGTGACCTCAAGCATTGCTCTCGAAATCGTTGAGCACTTAGACAGCGAAGGCAAAAAGATCATTTGGGGACCAGACCGTCATTTAGGCAGCTATATTGCCAAACAGACGGGCGCCGACATGTTGATGTGGCAGGGCGATTGTATCGTTCATGACGAGTTTAAATCTAATGCGCTGCGCGATATGAAAAGCGTTTACCCAGATGCGGCGATTCTTGTGCATCCTGAGTCGCCAGCCAGTGTGGTGGCGATGGCCGATGCTGTTGGCTCGACCAGTCAGCTGATCAAAGCTGCGCAGACCATGCCGAATGAGCGTTTTATCGTGGCAACCGATCGCGGTATTTTCTATAAAATGCAGCAGGCGGCGCCAGGTAAAATTTTAATCGAAGCGCCAACCGGCGGAAATGGCGCAACCTGTAAGAGCTGTGCCCACTGTCCTTGGATGGCGATGAACGGTTTGCAGGCCATTGAAGCGTCACTCGCCGACAGCGATAAAACCACCCATGAGATTTTTGTGGATGAAGACTTAAGAGTTAAAGCGCTGATCCCACTGACGCGTATGCTGGATTTTGCCAAGACACTGAATATGAAAGTGAAGGGTAATGCCTAAGCCCATTATTTAGCTTTTCTTCAGCCTAATAAAAATCCCCGCCATAGAGTCTGTCTCTTGATCACATCTTTTGCTCAAGAGACAAGGCTAGCTGGTAACCTTCAAGGATGGTTTGCAGTTTAAACCATCCTTGCCATAACCTTTCCCAGCCCACAATTCCGCTTCGTTTGCTGTCATTCCAGCCCGCGAGTTTTCCTAATCTTAGATAAGCCCAATGCACACTGGGGACTTGTTCGGGCGGTTGGCTTTTTTCCGTCTTTAGCCATAACAACTTCCAGGCCAATGGGCTTAACAGGCT